>JAOACM010000564.1 GCA_026417845.1 Planctomycetota bacterium
GTCTGAATCAGTATGTCGAGAACGCCGTGCCGCTCGACGCGACGGTAACCAGGGAACTGCTGTGCACCATCTTCCACAAGGGGACGCCCCTCCACGACGGGGCCGTCGTGATCCGCGGGTCACGGGTGGCCGGTGCCGGCTGCCTCTTCCCGCTCAGCGAGAACCCGAACCTCGCGAAGGACATGGGGACCAGACATCGGGCGGCGATCGGGATCACGGAGGAATGCGACGCGGTGAGCGTGGTGGTGAGCGAGGAAAGCGGGAACATTTCGGTCTGCGTGGGCGGGGAAATACGGCAGGGGATGGATGGGGAAAAACTGCGCGACCTGTTGACGGACCTCTGCCTGGAGACGGTCGAGACGCGGGAGTAGGACCGTAGGCGGATGCGCCTCCGCCGGCGACCGGCGGGAGACCGCCGCCTTCCGGAATCCGGGGAGGCGTCCTGCCGGCGGGCAATCCGCCGCGCAGGCCACAGGCCGAGCGGGAACGGGGGCCGCGAGACGCAGCGTGGCCAGGATGAAGCGCGGGCGGTAGCGGCCGGCGGCGGGTGCAAAACAGGGAGTCGCGCGACGGCGGAGGGTAACGGCTTTGGCTGCGCCGGCCGGGATCGGATACTGGCTCCGCAGGGCATTCGGCGCCGACGGGATACTGGCCGCCGTATCCGTTGCCCTTGCCACGTTGTTATGGCTGTACGTTAACGACGAGCTGTCCGCGGAACGGGAAATCGTCGCGCCGCTGAAGATTCAGATCCCTGAAAACATGGCTGTCGGATCAGGACCGCCACCTGCCGGCGTTCGCATCCGCGTGCGGGGGCCGAAACGCAAGGTCGAGCTGATCGGACCGATGGAGATACAGGGCGTCTACCGGGTCCCCGACGGCGCGCCGCCTGGGCCGTTCGCGGTAAACCTGGATGCCGGTAACTTTTCGACCCCGCCGGAAGTTTCTATTACGCGGGTCGTGGAGGACAGAATACTTATCGAGCTTACCCAGACCTCTGGCAGACCTCTTCGCGTCAAGCCGGTCATAGCAGGATCGCCGAAGGATGGATTCGAAATTGACGGCTCTCCCGCGGCCGTTCCAAGCGAGGTCACGGTAACCGGTCCGTCGGAAGACCTGAAGAATGCCGAATATATAGAGACCGAGCCTGTGGACGTCGGGGGAATGTCCGAGGGCTTTTCCAGACGGGTAGCTCTGGCCCGTTTCGTAAAAGTCGGCGACCGCCCGGTGCCCGTGCAATGCGCCGAGACGGTCGAGATTTCAGTCAGGATACGCGAGAGGACCATCCCGAGAGTGTTCCAGGGCATATGGGTACGGGCACTGGTCCCAGCCGGCGTCACGGCCAGGGTCTCTATAAAACCGCCGCAGGTCAACGTGAAAGCGGTAGGCGAGAGGCGCCGCGTAACGCAGCTGCGGCCGGAGGACATACGCCTCTATGTTGACCTTTCCGATGTCGCCGGGGAAGGATCACGACAGGCGACGCTGCCGATCCTGGTGGTCCCGATTCCCGGGGTGACTGTATCCGGGGAGGCCGGAGCGTTGCCGCCGGTGGCGGTTGAGGCTACCTTCGCGCCGGCGCCTGGGACAGAATCGAAGTAAGAGCCTGTCCGAAAAACTGCCGCGGCGAAGCTTACGGACCCGCGATTACCGACTTCGTTGCGGGAAGTTTTCAGACAGGCTCCAGGGCAGCGTCAGCCGGCCAGGGACGGCCGCCGTCAGCATGGAGATATGCCGGACGGGGGCGGCGCCAGGCGGATGGCGACAAACGCAGTAACGGGGCGCAAGAAAATGCGTGGAGCTGTACCGCGGCGGCCGCCGGAGCGGGCGGCCGGTTCCGCGCTCAAATGGGACGCAATCCATGAGGGGATAGGGGCGGATTCCGGGGGAGGGATGCAAAAATGCCAAAGCTCGGTGTGAACATAGACCACGTGGCCACGATCAGGCAGGCGCGCCGCGCGAAGGAACCCGACCCGGTATGGGCCGCGGCCGTCGCCGAAATGAACGGCGCGGACGGTATTACCGTCCATCTCCGCGAGGACAGGCGACACATCCAGGACAGAGACGTCGAGATACTCCGCCGCACCGTGCGGACCAGGCTCAATCTGGAAATGGCCATTCATCCTGACATCGTCAGGATCGCATGCCGGATAGCCCCTCAATGCGCGTGCATAGTGCCTGAGAGGCGGCAGGAGGTCACCACGGAGGGGGGACTCGACGTCGCTGGAGGCGGGCGGCGCCTCAAGGATGCCGTGCGCAGGCTTGCCGACTGCGGCATCACGGTCAGCCTGTTCATCGCTCCGGATCCGCGCCAGATCGAAGCCGCGGCAAAGAGCGGCGCGCCCTTCATCGAACTGCACACGGGAGCCTATGCCGGGGCCAGGGAAGAGAAGACCGCCGCGTCCGAGCTCCGCAAACTGATCGAAGGGGCTCGACTGGCCAGGCAGGCCGGCCTCCGCGTCAATGCGGGTCACGGTCTGGACTACTGGAACGTCGTCCCGGTGGCGAGAATAGATGGGATGGAAGAGCTTAACATCGGGCACAGCATAATAGCCAGGGCAGTCTTCGTCGGTCTGGGCCAGGCGGTGCGCGAGATGAAGGCGCTGATCTCGTAGGCAACTATGCCTTGCACAAGCCGGTTGCATTGTTGGTCTGCATGGGGCGGTCCCGGATAGAACGGTGAGATGGTCGCGATGATGGAG
>JAOACM010000056.1 GCA_026417845.1 Planctomycetota bacterium
GACGTACGCGCCTCGAACATGCCCATCCCGCGAGTCGCTCCAAGGTTTACATCAACTGCCGTGCACCCGGCCTTCGCGCCGGAGGCTCCACGAGGACTGGCGGTTGGTGCCCCCCGCGACGGACCCGCCGTCTCGCGGAAGCCGGGGGCTGCGGCTGGAGCCGGCGGGCAGCCACCCCCCGCCATTGCCGGCCCGGCATCAGCCGGCCTTCGCGATCCCTCCCCCATAGCGGCCCCGCCTCCCATCCCTCCCTTCCCTTCGAGGAGGGGCGACCCAATTGTGGTACCCGCCCGCTCCGATGATGGTCAAATAACCGCCTGGCGGCCTGCGGCAGCATCCGGGGCCCCTTCCGCCCGTCTCTCCTGCCTGTTGGCAGGGATGTAGGAGGCGATGACGCGATTCGCGCCGGATTCTGGAATCCTGGCGCTACCCATATGCCGTCGCAGGGGGGCGCCACAATCTGGTCACGCCCCCCCGCTCCCCTGGCGCATGGCCGTAAATGCGGATGCCAACCAGGCGATTCGGGAGCTGTCGTAGGTAATCTGCGGAGACACGGGCGCGAGGCGACGGCGGGCCAGTCTTCCCCCTCGTAGCGCTTCTGGAAGCCCGCATCCGGCTTTGCAGCTACGGCCATGCCCCCCGCTCCCCTTCGACGGGGGCGATAACCTTGACACGGCCGCTATGCAACAATAAGTTAAACTGTCCGGGCGGAGGCCGAAGGGGTCGGTCCTTCCCCCGGGGGCGCGATCGCGAGAAACGCGAAGCATGGGCCTCAAAGGGAATCTCGCCACCGTCAACTTGGCGGACGTGTTCCAAGTCCTGTCCCGCGGCAATTCCACGGGACTTCTACGCATAATGGCGCCCGGTGACGTCAGGTACGTGGAGATCATGGACGGCTCGATCTCCATAGTATCCCGTCCCGGCTCCCGCGTAATGCTCGGCGATCTGCTCGTCGCGCGCGGATTGTTGAAGGAGGAAGACCTCCAGAAGGCGCTGGAGCGCCAGAAGGAAACCGGAGGGCTGCTCGGACAGGTCCTCGTGGAGATGGAGCTGGTCAGCCGGGAGGATATAGAGGCAGCGCTGAAGTTTCAGGTGGAAGAAGAGATATGCGATCTGTTCACGATCAGGGAGGGCGAGTTCGACTTCCTGGCCAACGCGAGGGTAGACTCCAGGATGGCCCTCGGCGGCGGCTTCATCCGCCTCAGGATAGATCCCAACAATGTGTTGCTTGAGGCGGCCAGGCGGATGGACGAATGGCCGGCGATAGAGGAGCGGGTGCCAGGATCGGGCGCCCTGTTCAGGCTGACCCCGAAGGGGCTGGAACTGCTGGACAACCCGGAGGTCGAAGAGGAGATCAAGATACTGCTCAGGCTCGCCGCCTCCGACAGGACCTTCGAGGCCATGGTGCAGAAGGCATGTCTGGGGCGTTTCGTGACGGGCAAGATCATAGCCGGACTGGTGGACGACGGCGCCCTGGAGCTCCAGCCGAAAGAGATGTACGTGAAGCTTGGCAGGCTGCACCTGAACGAAGGGCGCCTGGATGAGGCAGAGCGGGTGCTGCGGTTTGCCGCGCGCCACTTCGAAGCGGCCCTGACTCCCGAAGAAAAGAAGGATCTCGCGGAGGCGACGGCCGAGGTGGAGAAACGCAAAGCGGCCGCCACCCAGGACCTTACCGGCAAAGCCCGTTCCGCGGTGATCAAGCGGCGCACCGGGGCGATGGCGAGGATGAGGAGGCGCAGGATCGCCGCCTTCGCCATTGCCGCGGCGCTCGCGGCGCTCGGCGGAGGGATCGGAGCGTACTTCGCGTTCTTCAGGCCGGAGGACCCGGAGAAGATACGGAGCGCGCAGGCCGAGGCGCGGTTCAGCGATTTCCTGGCGAAGGTGCGGACCGAGGTCGGCAATAAGAACTTTGCGGAGGCGGCGAGGCTCCTGCGGGAACATGTTCCGGAGATTGAGAAGCACCGGACGCGCATCCAGGAGGAGAGCGATTTTCTCCGGCAGTCGGCGGACCTGAGCGCCCTGGCCGACGCCGAGCAGGGGCGCAAGCTGCTGGCTGACGGCAAAAAAGCCGAGGCGGCAGCCCTCTGCGAAGAGATCGGAAAAAGGTACAGAGACGTGGCGCTGTCCGACGAACCGAAGAAGGCTTTGGACAGATTCCTCGGAGGCGTCCGCGAGACGCTCAGAAACGAGCGGATGGCGGAGATGCAACGGCGCCTCGACGATATGGCCAGGAACGAGGCGTCCGACATCATGGAGGCTATGCGGGCGTACCGGAGAATGCTGGAGGAGGAGGGCGTATTCGAGGAGATCAAAACGAAGATCAACGATCGGCTGGCCGCCCTGCAGGCGCGGATCGAGGAGGCCCGGAGGCGGCTCGCCAGGGCGGGAGAGATGGAGCGGGGCGGACAGGAGGAACTGGCCCTGGCGGAGTACGATGCGATAGGCAAGTCCGTACCGGGGGCGGCAGAGGCGAAGGAGGCGGCGGCCAGATCGAAGGCTCTCGCGGCGCGCTTCGAGGAGGCGAAGCGGGCCTTCGATGCCGCCTCCGCGCTTGCCGCCCAGGGCAGGACGGACGAGGCGATACGGGCCTTCGAAAAGTTCGTAAGGGATCACCCCGCGAGCTCGCTGGCCGGGCGGGTGGCGGCCAGCCTGGCCGCGCTGAAGGCCATCAAAGAGGAGATAAAAGCCATCCTGGATCGCGCCGGGCAGCTGGAGAAGGAAGGCGACCTGGTCGCCGCCAGAGAACGATACCTTCTGCTTCTCCAGAAGTATCCCGATTCGGAGGAGGCGAAGCAGGTCGCGCTTCCGTTCGAGGTCCGGTCGGTGCCGGCGGGGGCCGCGGTAGAGGTGGACGGCAAGGCAGCCGGGACCACGCCCGCCTCGATCCGGCTGACCGTACGCGAACCCCATACGATCCGCGTGGTCAAGGCCGGGTACAGGGCGGAAGAGGTACGGGAGATCAATCCGCGCAACCCGATCATCGCGGTGGATCTGAGTAAGGATGTGGAGACATCCATAACGGTGCGCGGCGAACTCTCCGGCCGGCCCGCGGTGATGGGTGACTCGGTCTTTTCGGCGCACGGCATGGATCTTGTGGCGCTGGGCGGAGACCCGCCGGTCCTCCTGTGGCGACGGGAACTGGGCGAGCGGCCGGGCGGCGGCCGGGAGGGCGGGATCCCCCCCCTCGCTTGGCCGCTCGTCGCCGACGCCGCGCTGTACGTGTGCACCGGCCGCGACAGGGTGCTGAGGGTGGATCCGCGCACGGGCGAGGGGGCGCCGGAGACGGCCTTCTCCGGGAGGCTGGTTGCCGAACCGCTGATATACGAAACCCCCATCGTCCGCGACCGCAAATTCCTTGTCGTGCTGTCCACTGGAGGCATCGAATGCCTCGACCTGTCCTCGAAGCAGATAAAGTTCAGCACGCCCATCAAACGGCTGCTGAACGCCTCGCGGCCTTCGTCGAACATCTCTGCCCATGGCAACAGGTTCTTCTTCGGCTGGTACGACGCATGTCTCTACTGCGTGGACTTCCTCGACGGCCGCGTGGTCTGGAGCTCGCCTGCCGACACGGCCGACTTTTTCGCCGTCCACGCGACGCCAGATGGCGTCGTCACGGTGTCGAGTTCAGGAATCCTCTCGGCGTTTTCCCTGAAGGACGGCTCGCGCGTCGGCCGGCGCGATATCCCGGCCGAGTACGTGGCCGCCCCTGCCTCCGCCGGGGACCTGCTGATCGTGGCTAATGCCGCAGGCCTGGTAACGGCGATCTCGCCCGATCTCCGTCCGAAATGGTCGCAGAACGTGGAAGGAAGGGTCGAGTGCCCGCTCGCCTCCGACTCCGACAACGTATACGTCGCCACCCAGGCCGGCGCGGTCTGGGCGCTGAGCCGATCGGGACAGGTGCTCTGGAAGCTCAAGGTGGACGGCGAGCCGGTCCGGCTCGCCCCCGCCGGCCGGCGCCTCTTTGTCTTCTGCCGCGGCGGGACCGTGTACTCCACCAGGATTGCGGATAAGTGAGCGGCCGCGAACCCCAGCGCCGCCGCCCTCTGGAACGGGCGCCGGCCAGGCATACCATTGCTGTCTCGCATGTAATTGTTTGCCGTTCTCAGGTAGCGGCTACTACTGGTGGCGCGCGCGAACCGAAGCGACGACATCGCGCCACGGACGGATGCGCTACATCCGCCGTGTCCCGACACAGGGAGCTGTAAGCAATTACCTCGCCGTCATATCGGCTATGCTCTGCCTGTAGGGGGGTCTGAGCACGCCGCGCTCGGTAATTATGGCGGTTATCAGCTCCGCAGGCGTAACGTCAAAGGCTGGATTGTACACCGAAACGCCATCCGGAACGACACGGCGACCGGCGACGACGGCGACTTCTTCGGCCGGCCGGTGTTCTATCCGTATGCCGCCACCATCCGGCAGGCTGAGATCAAAGGTGGAAGCTGGAGCCGCGACGTAGAAGGGTACCCCGTAGTGACGGGCCGCGATCGCGAGCTGGAGCGTGCCGATCTTGTTGGCGGCGTCGCCGTTGGCTGCGATGCGGTCCGCCCCGACCAGGACCAGGTCCACACGGGAGGCGGCCATGAGCGAGGCCGCCGCGCCGTCACAGAGGACGGTCACAGGCACCCCGGCGGCCTTGAGCTCATATGCCGTTATGCGTGCTCCCTGCAGAAGGGGTCTGGTCTCGTCCGCATACACCTCCACCCTCTTCCCGCGCCCGACCGCCTCGTACACGATCGCCAGCGCCGTCCCGCTCCCCCCGGTAGCCAGCGCCCCGGCGTTGCAGTGGGTCAGCACGCGCGCGCCGTCCCTGATCAGCCCGGCCCCGTTCCGGCCGATCGCCGCGCACATCTCCGCGTCCTCCGCGTGTATCCTCGCGGCCTCCGCGGCCAGAATGGCGCGGATTCCCCCGGGCGAAAGGTGCTCCTTGCCCGCCACCGCCCTCAGCATCCGGTCCACGGCCCACCGCAGATTGGCGGCCGTCGGCCTTGCCGATGCTATCGGTTCGGCGGCAATCCGGAGCGCCGATATCAGCGATGCTCCGTCAATGGCGGATATCCGGCCGGCCGCCAGGACTACCGCATGTGCGCCGGCGCAACCTATGGCGGGAGCACCGCGGACGACCAGCCTCCTGACGGCCTCAATCACTTCTTCCGGCGTTTCGCAGGCTACGTAGGATGTCTCGCCGGGAAGCCTGGTCTGATCTAGCAGGAAAAGACGACCATCTTCGAAGTACATCGTCCGCGGGATGTTCGCATCCACGCCCACGACGCCTCCCTGAAAGCCCGCCCTGTCGGGGGCGGCAAGCCGTCGCCCGTGCGCCTGATCGAAGGTAGGCGGATTCCCCGGCGCTGGGGAAGTCTGTTCTTTCACTTCGCGGTCTTCGGTTCGCGCCTGACGAACTCGCTCCAATCTATCGTCCTCTTGAGCACTATCGCTTCCCCCTCACCCCACACGAACGACCCTGCGGCGTCCGGCGCCTGCCTGCCTTTGACGGAAGGGCTGACGGTATCGGTCCGCGCCGGCGCCCATTCGGATGTAATCGCGCGGTCCGTCTCATGGGGATAGATCATCGGCGACCTGCTCCTGGATCGCACGGCCCACCTGTCGTCCGTCGCCAGGCAGGAACCGTCCGAGCATCGCCGCACGCGGAGGTAAGCCGCCCCGGCGTCTCTTCCGCCGCCTTGCGCCATGGAGACAAGCCCCAGCACGTCGCCGGCGGCCAGCTGCTCCTCAATAACCACCGGCTCCAGGGGCCTTTGTGGCGCGGGGATGGGCACCGGCCTGCCGTTGACCAGCAGATACGCCGGTCCTTCGGATATTACCGTCACTTCCACCGGTTCGCGTCCGGCCTCCGCGGGACCCTTCCGCACGGCTTCCTCTATTTTCGATACTCTCGCCTGTTCCGCGAGGGCCCACTTCCGCCATGCGGGATCCGGGAAGACATCGAGCTCCGCCGATTCTACCCTGAATCCTCCCTTGTAGGCTATTACCCCCGGGACCGCTCCCCGCGGGATGGCGCCGGGGAATTTCATCGAGACGCTGGATGCGCCGCACCGGAATATAACCGTGCCGTCGGCGGCGCACTCGCAGGATGCGCTCGCCAGCCGGCCCGGTACCAGCGCCTCGCCCCTGGCCGACTTCTCCTCCTTCCCCGCGCGCAGGACGAGCCTGCCGTCCGACGTAAGCAGCGCCTCGACAAGCGCGGCGGCCGGGCCGCCGGCGGCGGAAGCGAACAGGGCCAGGCCGGCCGCGGCGCATCCGGTCTCGGGCGAGAACGAGGCGCCCCACGACGCCGTCCTCCCCGGCGGGACCCGGAACATTATGCCGCACGGCCCCTCGCCCGATCCCGGCGAGACGGCCACCGCGCCACCCGCCGCGCGCGCGCGGCTTCCGGAGATCGCCCGGCACTCGCGCGGCATGAAGCGCCCCGAATCGCGCATATCGTACAACAGCTGCACCCGATCCTCCGGCCCCGGCCGGGCCTTGCCGAGAAACATCGGCGCCATGTCGAAGGCCGCCCCATCCAGCGTAAAGACGAGCGACTGGAGCCTCAGGGCGTTATCCCGGGCGTGGGGGCCGCCCTCATATCTCCGGCGGTACTCGGCAAGCAGCTCCCTGGCGGCACCGTAGTTTTTCGCCGCCGCCTCGGCCTCGATCCGCGCCAGGAGGGATGCGGCGGCGCCCTCCCCGCCGGCTGGCCCGCCCGCCGTCACTTTCCCCGGCTCAGGAGGCCGGTCCCAAGGCGCCGGCGTCACGGAAGCGGCGCCCGTATCCGCCCCGCCGTCCTGTCTTCTGCCTCCGGGCCCGGCCGAAGAAGAGGAACCTGCGGTGTACGCGGCGTACATGCCGGCAACGAGAAGGAGGACGGCGGCAACGGGGAGCCACATGCGGGACAGGACTGGCGGCGGTTGGGCGGTCCTCCCGGCGCGGATCGGGGGCGGATGCCCTGCGCCAGCCACCGGTCTGCGGCGCGCGGGAGCCGCCCCGTCGTCCCCCCCCGCTCCGACGACTTCGCCGGGCGGCATCCCACCATCCGGGCGGGCGCCGGCCTCCGCCGCCTCCCCGGCGGGCGGCCGGGATTCCGCCGTACCGTCCGCGCATGGAGGTCGTTCCCCGTCTTCTCCACCGATCCCTGTCTGTTGTCCGATCCAAGCGCGAAGCTTCCCGGTTATCCTCTTGATGGAGGTGGACCGCGTCCTCGCAGCCGGCTCCCCGCGTTCCTCCTCCGCCAGGCGCCTCCCCGATCGACGCCCGCCCCCGGGCTTATCTCGCTCCTGCCCCTCTTGCGCGCCGCGATGGATAGTTTCCTCTCTACCCTCCGCTCCAAGCCTGGATGCCTCCCCCATCTTGGAACGTCGGACGCCTCCGCCGACCGCCTGCATCGGCCCGCCGGTCTTCGGACTCACCCGGATGCTCGGGGGGCGTGTCCCCGCCCCCCGCCGATCCAGTCTGTACCCCTTGGGCCCCCTCCAGGTAAGGGCCACGGAGCTTTCCCGGCGGAAGGACCGGGCGTGCCTGGGCAGCTCGCCGCTCAGGATGTCCTCGATATCTTCGCGCACCTCGGTCGGCGTCTGGTGCCGGTCCTCCGGCCTCTTGGCCGTCATCCTGGCGAGCAGCTCCGCCGTCCCCTCCGGCAGATCGCGTTCCTCCCTCGGATCCCGGGCGCTCTCCGTCACGTGTTTGGCCATTATCACCGCCGATGTGGGGCCGTCGAAAAGAGGATGACCGAGGATCATATGGTAGAGGGTGGCGCCAAGGCTGTATATGTCCGTCCGGATGTCCACGTCCAGCCTGCCCTGCGCCTGCTCCGGGGAAATGTAGTCCGGCGTACCGACCGCCTGTCCCATCTGGGTGAGGCCCGCATCAAGGGAAGCCTCCAGATTTTTCGCCAGTCCGAGGTCGCAGAGCTTGGCCACGCCTCCCGGCGCGATCATGATGTTATCCGGCTTTATGTCGCGATGGACCATCCCGTGCCTGGCGGCGTGATCGAGGGCGGAGGCCACCTGCGCGCCTATCTCCAGGGCCTCCTTGACGTCGTACCTCTCGATCCTGGCCAGCACCTCCTTGCACGTTGGTCCATCAACGAACTCCATCGCGAAATAGTAATATCCGGCGTCCTCGCCGACATCTATGCCTTGGATGATGTTCAGGTGGTTGAGCTTTGCGCTCGCCCGGGCCTCCCGGATAAATCTCTCGGTATAGTTCCTGTCGCGCGCCAGCGCCGGCGAGAGTATCTTGATGGCAACTATGCGATCCATGTTGATCTGCCGGGCGCGGAACACCGCTCCCATGCCGCCCTGCCCGACCTTTTCGAGGAGTTCAAATCCCGCGATCCGGTTGACGCCCCGCACGGCCCTTTCGACCGCCCGCGCCTGTTCCGCCGTCAGGTACCGTTTCTTGACCAGGATTTCCGGGAGCGATTCCGGAAGCCCCAGTTCCATGAGCTTCCGCTGCGCCTCCCGGCATTCCTCTATCTGTGCCCGGGTGCAGTAGCCCCGCTCCACCGCGTACTCGGCGAACTTCGCGGGATCCAGGTTGTCCGCCTGCGAGGTCATCCGGGTCTGCTCCAGAAACGCACCGTGCAGCTCTCGGCCAGCCCGTCCTCTGTGGCTCGCTCCCGCGTCACCGCGCCGGCCGGCCTGCCCGACGCTCTCCTTTTCCCGCCCGCCCGCAGGGGGGCCAGATCCGGCAGGGAAGGCAGGGCCGGCGGAGACCCGCGCTATCCGTCCCCGCCCCATCCATGGCGGCGGAACGCAGGCTGCACGACCGCCCCCCCTCCAAAACTACCCTCTGACCAGGGACGCCGCAAGGAGTTCGCCTGCCCGACCGGACCTGTTCGGGCGCGAAAGCCGGAAGGCGACGGCGGTCAGGGAGGCAGTCACGCATCGGGAGGCGTCCTGGCGCGCGGCGGCTTCCGCGCTGGAGGGACATTCCCCTGCCTTCTACGGTGCCGGGGCGGGCAGCGCGTTCCGGCTGCGGGCCATACCGGCGGCGCACGATCCTATTTGCTGGCGGGACTGAGGGAAAAGGTCCTGGACAGGGGCTTTTCAGCCCCCAGCGCATCGTACTCGAAGCCCCTCGCTGTGAGCGAATCCGGCGAGTCCCAAGAGAACGCCGAGTACCTGACGTTAGACCGTATGGAACCGGACTGGAGCAGGCGGATATTTCCGATCAGCAGGCGGCCGGAAAGGTCAGCCACACAGACCTCGGCCAGCCCCCTGCCGGCGGCAAACACATCCCCCTCCGCTAGGAGTCCGATCGCCCGGCCGTCCGGGGAAAACGCCGGGGAGGCGAGGCGGGTGGCGGCGCGTAGGAGCGGCCTGGCGATCCCGTCCGGCCCGGTCGTCATCAGGGTCGAGACCTCCACGCGCTGGAGGAGGAGGAGGCGTCTTTCGGCCTCCTGTCCCTTCGCGTCCCTGCCCGTGGCCGGAACGAGCAGGAACCGCGGCATCAGACGCGCCCCGGCCTCGACCCACGCCTTCGCCCCGCCGGGACCGGCGACATCGCCCCCGCGTTCCCGCCCGTCGCGCGGCTGCGCCTTGAGCTCCGCCAGGAACGCCGGATATTCGGCCGTCACTGGTGACTCCTTCATCGCGCCGGCGGCGGCCTTCAGGCCGGCCTCGGCCTTCAGGATGAGGTCGGCGCGGCCCTCGAGGTGAGCTGCCACGCACGCCAGAGCCGCGGCGTAGGGCGCCTTGGGATGGTTGACCGCCCTGGCGGTCGTATCGAATCTGTCGCAGGCATCGGCGAACTGTCCGGCCTCGAACAGCGCGATCCCCTCGAAGAATTTGATGGCCGCGATGGATATTTCATCCGCCGCCATAGGCAGGGCGCCGGCGTATATCTTCGCGGCGACCTCGGGCCTCCCGGCCACACGCTCGGCCAGCGCCCGGCGCATCACCTCCAGGTTACGGTCGCCGGGCGCCTCGCGGGAGACATCTTCGANTTCGCGGAGCAGTCCAGCGGCATCCTCCGGGTCTTCCACGCCCCAAGGGCAGGCGGAGCCCGGCACTAGATGCCAGGCGATTCCACCGGAGGTCAGGATGCCCCTGAATATGTGCTGGACGAGCGCGCGCCCGGCGCTCTGCGGGTCTTTCATGCCCATGTAAGCCTTCGCCTTCCACCTGCCTATCGCCGTCTCGTCGGGGTACGGGGGGGAGGCATCCAGAGCCTTATCGAAATGTTCCAGGGCGCGCCCGAATCTCCCGGCGCCCAGCAGCATCACCCCTGCCCGCGCATGTTCCTCCCCGTTCACGGGATACAGCCGGTCCTCTTCGCCGCCCGGCACCCACTGGAGCCCCCACGGCGCGATCCGGACGCGATGCCCCGGCCCTCTGGCCGGCCCGACCGCAGGGCAGGGGATATACGGACCGACGATTCCCTCCTGCTCCTCCTCGGCCCTCGTCCACTGGTTGCTCTCGATCAGCAGCTTCCGCACCGAGGTCCTGAATCTGCCTTCGACGGACCTGCCGAGCGTACATGCCAGCGATCTTCCGCCGTCGGCGAAAACGGCCCCAACCAGAATCCACGGAGCCTCCGGAAGCCGGAACTCCTGCAACCCCTCGCCGTTTTCCTGCATCGCCCATATCGAGCGTCCGCCGGGGGAGTGGAAAAATATCCGCCGACCCTCGGGATGTGCCATGCAGATAAAGAACGGGGCGTTCATCTCGCCGGCTGTCGGGCCGTCGCTCCTCGGGGCGAATATCGCCGCGGGCGTCCCGGCCTCGAGTTTCTGGCAGAATATCCTGGCTGGCGACCCCTCCGGGCGGGAAACTCCGTATACGATCTTCCGGCTCGGCTCCAGAAAAGTCACTCCGTGTATCTCTCCTGCCGTCCGGACCTCCACCGTCTTGTCTTCGGCGACGCGGTGGTAGAAAAGCTTCGCGGGCGACAGGGCACCGCCATCGGCGGAGACCGCGATCAGGAGCGCCTGCCGGCCGTTCTCATCAGGGATCGGAATCAGCTCGGAGACCGACCCCTTGACCTTGGCGACTATAGCCGTCCGCTCCCCGGCCCCCTCCGCCGCCACCCTGTACGATTTGATGGCCGTCAGGTTCCCGCGCTGATCCTGGTCCCCCGCGTAGTAGAGGACGGCGCCGTCGGGCGACCACCTCGGCAGGCGCGCACCGTCCTCGATCTTCAGGAAGGCCCCCCCACCCTCGGTGTCCAGCAGATAGAGGCTCGTCCGAAGGCCCTTCAGCGGCAGGAATTCGTGGCTGACATAGGCCACCAGCCTGCCCTGGGGATTCCAGACCGGGTTCTGCACCGCGGCGCAACCGGCCGTCAGCGCAAGAAATATCGCAAGGAGGGTCGTTATCCCCGCGCCAGCCCGGAACTGGCCGTCGCCCCCCTGATTGTCCCGGCTCCTCATCCTCCGTTCCCCCTCAGGTTCGCTAATCCCCAGCCCGGCTGGGGACCAAGCCCGGTCCAAGGCGTCCGGCGGCCGGCCCGGATACGCTCCCCCGCCCGGGCAGGGAGCAGGCGCTCTGCCCGCCCTTACTACCTTATCCGCAGGAATCTGGTCAATTGTCCGATCCCGGAGCGGCCCCCGCTCCGCGGGAACCGCGACCGGACCACCGCGACCATAGACATTTAAACCTTCTCCCGCCCGATCCGGTCACCCGCGGCCCAGTCCGGAAAGAGCCGCGCCCCGACCTTCCGGCGGGCAGAGCCATTCCAACCCCGCTGCTACAGGCAGACTGGCGCATCCGCCCGCTCATCGCCTGTCGGCTCCCGCTTGAACCGCTTCCAGATTTCTGCAGATGGGCCCGGAACTTTGAAATCGCCCGGCCCGGCCGGCCAGGCGCTTGCCGAAACGCGTAAGTTCTGCGATAGTTTCAGGCAGCGGGGAAACATAGTGGGGCGAGCGTCGCGACGCGCCGGCGCGGGCGGCCGGGGCCGCAGGCAGCCCGGCTTGATAATGCCCGCGAGGATCCGGCGCCGGGCGCCCCGAAGGAAGGGAAGAAGGGAGAAGACGACATGCCACTGGTTCCGATGCGTCAGCTGCTGGATGAAGCCGCAGTCAGGGGGTACGGTGTAGGCGCGTTCAACGTCAACAACATGGAGCAGATACAGGCCATAATGGAAGCGGCCAAGGAGACTGCCTCGCCCGTGATTATCCAAGCCAGCCGCGGCGCCAGGAAGTACACGAACGACAGGTTCCTGTACCATCTGATGACGGCCGCCGCCGAGCTGTATCCAGATATCCCGATCGTCCTGCATCAGGACCACGGGAACTCGCCGGAGACCTGCAAGTCGGCCATCGAGATGGGTTTCACATCGGTAATGATGGACGGCTCCCTGATGCCGGACGGCAAGACGCCCGCTACCTTCGAATACAACGTGAAGGTGACATCAGAGGTCGTGAAGATGGCGCATGACAGGGGGGTATCGGGCGAGGGCGAGCTGGGCTGCCTGGGCGGAATCGAGGACGGCCACGGGACCGGCGGCAGCGGCCAGGAGCACCTGACGGACCCGGACCAGGCCGTGGAGTTCGTGGAGAAGACAGGCGTGGACGCCCGGGACGTCGAAAGAGGGATCAGCCACGGGGATGACAAGTGGACGAAGAAGCCCGACAAGAGCGTGCTGGCGATGGACAGGATAATAGAGATCCACGGGTGGCTCCCGGACTGCCACCTGGTCATCCACGGCTCCTCCAGCGTCCCGAAGGAACTTCAGGACCAGGTGAACAGATACGGAGGGAAGATAAAGCCCACCTTCGGCGTGCCCATTGAGGAGATACAGCTCGGCATCAAGAACGGCGTGCGGAAGATCAACGTGGATACCGACTGCCGTCTGGCCATTACTGGCGCGATCCGGCAGGTTTTCGCCGAATCGCCCGAAAAGTTCGATCCGCGGGAATATCTCGGCCCGGCCCGCGAGGCGATGAAGAAAGTCGTGGCGGAGCGCATGAAAGCGTTCGGACAGGCGGGCCACGCAGGCGATTTCAAACCCGCGACCCTCGAGGACATGAAAAAGTTCTACCGCGGGAGGTAGGTCCCGTCTGCCGCCAGGACTTCCGCGCTGCGGGCGCGCGCCCCTGCCGGCCATGGCAGCGGAAGGAACCGGCCTCCGGATATCGCGGATGCGATGCCGGATCGTGTGTACCTCAGACAGCGCACTTGAGGGGCCAGAGGGAATCCCGGCGGCCTTGCGGGTCAAGACAAGGGGGGATAAGAGGGCCGGCTGGGATGTCCCCGGACGGACGGGGGATTTGCGCGGCCGGCGAGGGTTCCTGGGGCCTGGCCGAAAACCTCCGGCGCACAGCTTATGCGCTCAGCGTTCCTCCTCCGCCCGGCGGGTAATTGTTTTACTGCGTTCAGGCGGCGACCGTCACTTGCAGTAGCTCGACCGGACAGGGCAACAATGGCGCTACTGCAAACAGGACCGTTCTGCCGCCTCGCCCCCATATATGCGGGCACGGCAAACAGTTACCCCGGCGGGGAGTTTCTGGACGGGGTCTCAGTGCCAAGCGGCCCGTCATATTTTATCGCGCGGCGTCGGGATCTTTTACGGAGGGTGTCGCGGGGTCTGCCGCGCTTCGGCTGACCTCGTGTTCTTTGCCGGCCATACCCGGCGCAGGTTCCGCGGTTCGCCCGTCCGCGGAATTCGCGGCCGCCGCGGTTTTCCTGACATAGTGTCGGAGCGCGAAGAATCCGATCAGGGCGCCAAGGAGCAGCAGGATGTACCATTTGAGCTCGCCAAGGAATATCCATGCCTGATCTATATCGGCGCCAAAGTATTTGCCGGCCCAGACAGATATCGGCATCGTTATAAGTATGCGCAGGGTATCCATCAATATGAATATGCCAAGGTTGACGCCCATGCTCCCGGACATGAAAAACGTGGCCACGCGGAAACCCATGGCGAATCCGGCAATGAATACCGTCCTGTCTCTTATACA
>JAOACM010000565.1 GCA_026417845.1 Planctomycetota bacterium
CGTCTAGGGACATCGCAACCGGCTCGGTTGGCGCGATCTTGGCTTGAAAAATCCGCGCGCGGGCCGCAATAAGAGCTTGTCCGGAAACTTCCAGGTGGGCCGGGGAGGATACCGCGGGAGCCCCGGCCGCCGGGGGAGGTTTCCGGACAGGTTCCGACCGTCCGCTGACGGGAGCCGGCCTGCTGCGCACCGGATCCGCGGGGGGGGCGGTTGCGGCTGATCCGTCTCCGCGCGGGGCCCTGCGGTGCGCGCGGAGATCACGGAGATCCAAGGGCCCCCGGAAGCACGTCAATCGCGGTCCAGCCGCGCCTGCGGGGGACAGCCTGTATCCCCGGCCCCCGAGGCCGGGCGCACGCGAGGTCTTGCCGTGCATGCGGGGGCAGCCGCCGGGACCGGCAAGCTGTGGATCCGGCCGGCAGTCTTTGCCGTGCGTGCGGGGCAGCCGGCATTCGATATCCGGGACCCGTAGAGGTCCGATCGCGAACGAAACGCCGGGCCGGGGACGGGGCGCCGGCTGGCGCGGTCGCGGAGGCCGGAGGATCGGTCAGGTGGCCCGCAAACCCGGATGGATGCGCCGGCCGGAGGCGTCGCGACGCGGCGCGCAAAGCCGGGCCATTGAACTTCTCAAGGGGTTGCCTTTCAGGCGCGCCCTCGGAGGCGGCATCGTGTCCGGGGCGGGTCTGCGCGCTATCCTCGACGCTGCCAGGGCGAGCCCTTCGCTGGCCGGCACGCAACCGTGGAAGTTCATGGTCTTCGGCGGGGAATCCGTCCGGGGGCTTCTCGTCGAGCGGGCGG
Organism: Planctomycetota bacterium; assembly: GCA_026417845.1. Classification (GTDB taxonomy): domain Bacteria; phylum Planctomycetota; class SZUA-567; order H5-PLA8; family CALKMO01; genus CALKMO01. Next base: position 796 of record JAOACM010000565.1, read on the forward strand.
GCAGCCCGGGGGAGGGGTTCACCGATCTGTTCGCCGGGAGCGGGGCCGGTTCTTCCATCGGCCGCGACTTCGAGAACGCCGGCGCGTTCATCGTGGTGCTCGGGGACAGGCACGTGCCGTTCTGGCGCGAGTCGTGCATACTGTGCGCCCATCAGATGCTGCTGGCGGCGCGGGCGATCGGGCTGGAGGCGCGGGTATATGCCCCCCTGTCGCCTGGCGACCTGGCCGGCGCGCTGATGGTGCCGGAAGGTTACGTCGCCGCTCTCCTCGTCGCTGTCGGCACCGCCGGGGTGGAAGACCCGGGAGGAGAGGTCGCGCCCAAACATCTCCCGGACCTGCTGGCAGGTGATGACCGCGTCCTTTCTCAGGGGATCAAGCCCGGTCGGGTAGAGTGATCCGGCAGGAACGGCCGGCGGTCGGCGCCGGGCGGGAAAAGCAAAAAAGGAGCGGGGTTCCGACTATGGCATGGGGATCCAGACGCCTTGGAGCAGTTCAACCGAAGAACGTGCAGCCTGAAGGGCAGTTTACCAAATGTCCGGGCTGCGCCGAGATGCTCTTCGTCAAGGATCTCGAGAAACAGCTGAACGTGTGCAGACACTGCGGACACCATCTTTACATGGGAGCGTGGAAGCGCATCAGGGCGTTCCTGGATGAGGACGGCGTGGAGGAGCTTTTCGGAGAGCTGGAGACCTGCGATCCTCTGGAATTCCGCGCCGCCAGGAGCTACAAGGAACGCCTCGAAGAATGTCAGGCAAGGACGGGCATGAAGGAGGCCGCCGTGATCGTCCGCGGGCGGCTCAAGGGTATTCCTCTGATAGTCGGCGTGACCGACGCCGACTTTCTGATGGGTTCGATGGGTTCGGTGGTCGGCGAGAAGATAACTCGCGCGTTCGAGACTGCGGCCGGGGATAAGCTGCCTGTGGTCATATTCTCGGGATCCGGAGGCGGGGCGAGGATGGACGAAGGCATCCTTTCGCTGATGCAGATGGCCAAGACTTCCGCGGCCGTGGCGCATTTCGGCCGTACCGGACTTCCGTACATATCGTACATAACGAACCCGACTCTGGGCGGCGTCTCGGCCAGCTTCGCGTTCCTCGGCGACATAATAGTAGCGGAGCCCGGGGCGCTGGTGGGCTTCACGGGTCCCCGCGTGATAAAGCAGACGATGCGCACCGAATTGCCGAAGGGATTCCAGACGGCCGAGTTCATGTGCGAACACGGGCAGATAGACATGATAGTGCACCGCAAGGACATGCGGGACACTATCGCCAGGATCCTTTCGCTTCTGACCGGGAAGGAGCCTGTCGGGGCGGAACGCGCGACGATCGCGTGAGCGATCGGGATGCGGCCGGAGCCGCGCGCGGTCCGGCCGCATGACCGTGGCGGGATGCGGCCCGGACCGCCACCGGCATACCGAGTCCGGCACCTGACGCGAGGGGGGAGGGTCCGTAGATCCAAGAGCGGACGGCTCGCAGATCCGGGGGCGGCGGGAATGGCTGGAGCGGCGGGGACGCCGGAGGGCCCGGCCCGTCGTTTAGAGCCTGTCCGGAAACATCCGGCGCGGAGCTTATACGCTCAGCGATCCCCGCTGTCAGGCGGGGGAGTCTTTGGACAGGCTCTGAGAACCTGTCCGGAAACCTCCTGCTGCGGAGTAGATATCGGGGAGCCGCAGGCTCCGCGGCGGCGGGTTCCCGGACAGGCTCTTAAGGGCGGGGAAGCGGGATGCTGGAGGGGGCCCGGGCAGGACAGGGAGGGGAAGACGGATATGACCCGCAACGAGGAACTGGCGATAAAGCGGCGGAGGCTGCGCGAGTACCTGGAGGCGCACGATCTGGACGCCGTGCTCCTCGGTACGCAGGCGAACTTCGCCTGGTACGGCTGCGGGGCCGATAA
>JAOACM010000566.1 GCA_026417845.1 Planctomycetota bacterium
ACATAGTGGTAACCCTCCTCCCGGTTACCACTATCGTCCAAATCCACTCCCAACTTTAGCCTTTTCGCGGGCAGTTGTTTGGAAAAGATATAAGAGACTACCCGGAAATCTCCGGACGGATCAGGCCGAACGCTGCGTAAAACTTGGGCATCGCGGAAATTTTTGGACAGGCTCGTAATGCCGGCAGGGATGCCTGCGCCCCCGGCGGTTACGCCAAGCGCCTGTCTCCCGGGCGCCCGTTACTTTTTATTCTGGGAAAAGTCCTCGGCCTTATGGCGGACTATCTCGCCGTCAATCATGTAGATGACGTCTTCGGCAATGTTGGTGGCATGGTCGGCGATGCGTTCGAGGTGTCGGGATGTGGAGAGCATGTGGATCAGTGCGTGCACGTGCTCCGGCTTTTTCACTATACCTTCCTTTACCCGGTCGTACATGTCGCGATTGATAGCATCCACCTCGTCATCGGCGGCGATTACCGCACGGGCCAGGGAGGCGTCCTTGTTGACGAGCGCGTCGAGGCTCCGCTTCAGCATGAGCTTCGCCTTCTCAGCCATGCCGGCGAAGTCGAACGGCACGTCAATCCTCGGCTGCTCGCACAGAAATACGGCCCTCTCGGCGATGTTGACCGCCAGGTCGGCTATGCGCTCGAGGTCGTTGTTTATCTTCAGACACGCCACTATGAAGCGAAGGTCTATCGCCACGGGCTGATGCAGCGCCAGGATCTTCAGGCACTCCTCTTCCACGTCCACTTCGCTATGGTCTATTTCGATGTCGCCTTCGATGATCTTCCGCGCCAGGGTCGCGTCCCTCCGCTCGATGGCCACGACCGCGTCGTGGACCGACGCCTCGACCAGCGCGCTGAGGGCGAGTATCCGCTTCTTAAGCCTTTCGATCTCGCGTTCGAGATGTTTCGACATTGCTTCCCCCTTTCTTCTCTGCCGGCGGAACCAACCTCCGCCAGCACAATCGGGCAATCCACTTTCCGAGGCGCCCGAAGCGCCGTTAAAATACTGCGCGACGGATCCATCGAAAAAACTAAATGCCCGTTAATTTGTCGTTATCTCCCCTGCGCGAACTCCGCCTCCGTTCCTTCCAGTCTGATTGCTGGCGCGCGACTGGCAATGCCCGGATTCCATGTCGGGCGCAGGGCACGCCCGCAATGGAACTCAGCTGCTACCGCAGGATGCTTGAGAATCTTGCCACTAGTAATCAAGAAGGATCCCGCACCTGCCGGATCGGGTTTTTCGCTGTTTCTAGCCCAAGCGGCTGTCATAGAGCACCGCAGGTAACCCTGTCCGCAGCAGTCCCGTATAGTCCCTTTTGATCCTAGCCGCTGCGAGTCAACAACGCAACCAGATCTGGGGGCATATCCTCCTGCGCAGACGGTCGTCGCACCCATTGCGGAACCTGTGCGGCAGCCTGCATCATCCGTATCGTCCGGTTATATATTCCTCCGTCCGACTGTCTTTCGGTCTCGTAAACATCGGCCCTGTCTCGCCGAACTCGATCATCTCGCCCAGCAGCATGAATCCGCAGAAGTCCGAGATCCGCGCCGCCTGCTGCATGTTGTGCGTAACGATAACTATGGTGTACCGGCTCTTGAGCGAGAGCATGAGCTGTTCGATTTTCGCGGTAGCGATCGGATCGAGTGCCGAGCACGGCTCGTCCATCAGCAATACCTCGGGCTCGACCGCCAGAAGCCGCGAGATGCATAGCCGCTGCTGCTGTTCCGGCGGAAGCGACAGCGCCGAATCGTTCAGACTATCTTTAAGTGCTTCCCACAGGCCGGTAGCTTCCAGGCTCCTGCGCACCCGCTCGTGCAGCCCGTCCCCGTCGCACAGGCCGTGGATGCGCGGCCCGTAAGCGACGTTCTCAAACACCGAAAGCGGGAAAGGATTAGGTCGCTGGAAGACCATACCGACCTTCTTGCGGAGGGCGCGGAGGTTGACCCCCTCGCCGGTTATCGGAACCCCGTCCAGAAGCACTTCTCCCGACGTCCTGACCCCCGGTATCGTATCGTTCATCCGGTTGAAGACTCGTACCAGCGTGGACTTGCCGCAACCCGAGGGGCCTATTATCGCGGTTATGGCGCGCGGCGGTATCGAGCACGATACATTCTTGAGCGCGTGGAAGTTTCCGTACCACAGGTTGAAGGCGCGCGTCTCGAGCTTCGGCGCGGTCATCCGAACCTCCCGGATATGTAATCCGCGGTCCTCTGGTCCCGCGGCGAGGTGAACAGCTTCGGCGTCTCGCCGATCTCCACCAGTTCCCCGAACAGGAAGAACGCCGTGCGGTCGGATGCCCTGGAAGCCTGTTTGACGTTGTTGGTCACCAGAATGATGGCCATCTCTTCCTTGAGTTCCTGGAGTGCATCTTCGATCTTGGCGGTCGAGATAGGATCCAGACCGGAGCAGGGCTCGTCCAGGAGCAGAACGTCGGGTTTGAGAGCTATAGTGCGCGCGAGGCAAAGACGCTGCTGCTGGCCGCCGGACAGATTGGATGCCGGTTCGTCCAGTCTGTCCCTGACCTCGTCCCACAGGTAGGCTGCCCGCAGGGCCATCTCTACCCTCTCGCTGACATTCCCCCTGAACGAGGAGTCCAGCTCGACCCCGAAAGCAACGTTGCGGCGCACGGAAAGGGGCAGCGGGACCGGCACGGAGAAGACCATTCCGAGCCTGCGCC
>JAOACM010000567.1 GCA_026417845.1 Planctomycetota bacterium
CTTCAGAAGATACTCGCATTCTGGGAACTTGAGGAAAAGGCGAATCCTGATCTCTCCACTCCGCCTTACCTGCAGCCCGTCGGCCAGTCCGGACGCATAAGCGGGCGCGCGGAGAAACCGATTGGCGAACTCTCCGGCAGGATCGGACAGTTCCAGGTCGGCGAGATACTCCAGATATTCGAGAGGGGCAGGCGCACGGGCCTGCTGCTCCTGGGAGACGGCCGCATACAGGGGCAGGTCTTCTTCGTGGACGGGACGATCCACCATGCGGCGATAGAAGACATAGTTGGTCCCGACGCCGTGTTCCTCCTGTTGAACCTGCGTGAGGGATACTTCGACTTCTTCCCGGGCCGCCAGCCCCCCTTGCGGACGATCCACGGCGACTCGACCGCGATTCTGCTGGAAGGTATGCGGCAGATGGACGAAACCCAGGCGCTGCTCAACCAGATCATCGAGAAAAAGAAACGCCGGAGTCCCAGGTGATGTTTCCGGCGGGGAGTCGCCGCGGGCCGATGCGATCGTGGCCCCGGTTGGCGGGACAGGGCGCCGGCAGCGCGGCGGGCAGTAGATCTGGCGCTGGAGATGACGGAGAGGAGGATTGCAGATGGGAGCGAAAGCAGTAGCGTGCGCGGCTGTTGCGCTGATCGCTGCCGCGGTTTACCCGGCACCGGGTCGCTGCGGGGAGGGTGCGGACCGGGTGAAAATATCCCTCGAGGGGCGGTCGCTGATCGTCCAGGGTAACCGCCAACCCTTCCCGGCCGAGGCCTTCGAGACGCCGGAGAAGTCGTGGCGGAGGCTGGCCGAACTCCTGAAACCTGTACTTGGCGCGCGGGACGCCGACGGCCGGTGCCCGGTGGTCCCGACGGTTTCGGTGGATGGTGAGACGCCCAGTGAAGCCCTCATCACGGTGCTTATGGCTGTGTCGGGCCATGGCTGCCGGAGGTGCAATCTGACGGTGGCGGCGAAAGGGGGAACGGAGTCGGCTCCTGTGGAACTGAGTTTCGATGCCGGCGATCAGGGAAAGAAAGGGCAGGTTATGACGCTGAAACTGGTCGGGCAGGCCGGAAGAGAAAGGCTGGACCTGGACGGCCAGCAGATCTCCGCATCCAAGCTCGATCCGCTCGCTCCCGCCGTCAGGGAGGCAGCGAAGGCAAGGGCGCTGATAAGGATCCGCCCGGAAGGCAAGACGTCCGCCGCGCGGACGGTGGAGCTCGTGCGGTTCTGCAGGGATCACGGGGCCGAAAGGTTCGATCTTTTCGATCCCCCCAAGGTAGACGACAGGGAAAGAGAAGCAGCCAAAGACGCTAAGGACGCGGTTGACCGGGCGCTCGACGGGATCAGGATCGGCAAATGAACCGGTCGCGGTGCGCGTTCCGCGCCGCGACACGGCCGGCGGCCGCTCCGCCGGACGGGAGGCAGATGAGAAAAAAAAGAGGCGCGGGGCGTCCGCTGACTTGAAGCTGGAGGGAACAGGCGGGAAAAAACGGATGGGGAAACCTCGGGGAAGACGACCTCAGGCGCCCAAAAAAGGTCCGGCGAGGCTCGCAAAGTTGCCGGAAAGGTATGAACCTTCCGCGGCGAGGGCGGGTCGGGATCGCAAAGAAGATGAAGGCCGCCGGGAAAAGGGATGGCTGAAGCTTTATCTCGATGACAGGGACCGCGCCGGGGATGTTCCGGCCATCGAGAAGCGGGCGGAGGCCGAGCGATGGGTTGAATCGGTCGAAGACATCAAACTGTTCGGGGCGGATCTGCCTGGGGAAAAGCTGCATGGGCTGGTCGTTGAGCTTTATCGGGGCCAGTGCCTCGTGGAGATAATTCCTGAAGGATCGGGGGAAATTCCTGGAGGGCTGCCCGGCGGATCCAACGCGCCGGCGGTCGCGGATCAAGGGGGCGCTCCCGTTGCCGGTGCATCGGGCGCTGTCGCCTCCGCGGCGGATCCCTCCTGTGCGGAGACATCGGGAGCGGGCGAAGGCAGGTCTGGCGCTGCTGTTGCCGGCACGGTTATCGCCGGGGAGGCGGAGCACCTCCCGCATGCCGGAACAGGTGCGGCCGGGGCGGATGCTGGATGTGGCCCCTCCGGTGGAGCGGATGGCGGGAGCATGAGCTGGGCCGAAAACCTTCCGGCGGCGGGCCGTGGAGAGCGCAGGCTCGTGCGGTGCGTCGCCCGCGGCCTGCTCAAGCAATTCGATACCGGTTACCGTAACCTCCTGGCCGTGGGGGACCGGGTCAATCTGGTGATCCCCGATGCGCGCGGCGAGGCGCCTGGCGACGCGCAGGGGTTCATAACCCGGATACTGCCGCGAAGGCATTGCGTCGAACGGGTGGCCCCCGGCTGGCGCGCCGTGCAGCTTCTGGCCGCGAACGTTGATCTGCTGGTAATCGTAGCGAGCGCGGACGAGCCGCCGTTCAAGCCAGGGTTTGTGGATCGCGCCCTCCTGCTGGCGGAAGCCGCCGATATCCGGCCGCTGATCGTACTGAACAAGGCCGATCTGGGCGTCAGCGGGGAGATGCGCCGCCATCTCGACGACTTCGCCGCAGCCGGCTACGGGACGCTGATAACCAGCGCCGTGAGAGGCGACGGCATCGAAGAACTGAAGGCGCGCCTGTCGGGGAAGGTAAGCGTCCTGAATGGGCAGTCGGGAGTGGGCAAGTCATCGCTTCTGGCGGCGATGGACCCGGC
>JAOACM010000568.1 GCA_026417845.1 Planctomycetota bacterium
GAATGGAGGGGTTATCCGAAACCGACAGGCAACTTCTGGAGAAAGCCCTGGCCCGGCGATACTTTTCCCCCCGGATACTGCGCATCCTTCGCATCCGCGAGTCCTATGGTCTGTACGTGTTCGATGTCGAGACGGACCGCGGGCCGTCCAGCTTCACGATCCGTTCGCTCAACTCCGATATCCGCCACATCCCCCCAGCCCGCTACCGGTTCACCGACGTGCAAGGCATCACCTACGACCTGCCGGACATTTCGAGTCTCGACGGAAAAAGCCGGGCTATGCTGATGGATATTCTTTAGATAACTTGCCGCGGATGTCGCCGGAACGCATTGTGTCCGGTGCCGATTCGCGAGATGCGTCGGGCGATATGATTCAAAGTCTGCGGGAGGTCGGGATCGCATCGTCATTCTGATCTATCCTGCTACTATCAGCCCTTCGCTCCCCGCCGCATTTAATGTGGTGCAAGTTATGGACCAGTAGAGCCGAAACCTTCTTCTTTGGTATCGTGAAAAATTTCACGCGGGAAAACTGTCACGCCATGCTCAAGCCGGTTGAATTTTTAAAGTAACTTGTTATTTTGTAATATGTTGAGTTCGATATCTTCTGCCCTCCTCGAATTTTTCGCGCATTCTCCGAATGGCACCTGAAACACGAAATCTTCCGACGCAAAGTATTTCCCCACAAAAGGTTAGGTCGAAAAGCAACTCTTGGGGGCTCTTTTGGCAAAATAAATGCAAGGACAGAGATTAGGGGCAGAAAAGTAAGGGGGGACGGATTTCCACGGACTGTCCTCAGATGCGAGGGAAGCGATATGGATACTCAAGCGGTAAGGCCATACGGGGTCGTGGCGGAGGAACTGCCGGCGTTGTTCGGGGGTCCCCGGGCAAAGACCGTCGCTTACGGAACTGGCAAGCGTTTCGGGGATGAGGAAAAACGGGAAGTTTGCGAGGCACTGGACCAGCAGACGCTCTTTTACTGGAGCGGGAAGAAGGTAAGGGAGCTTTGTCGCCGGTTCGCGGAGATGTACGGAGTCCCCTATGCGGTGGCGACCTCGTCGGGGACCGCCTCGCTCCATGTGGCGCTGGGAGCCTGCGGCGTCGGGCCTGGCGACGAGGTAATCACATCCCCGATCACCGACATGGGGACGCTCATCGGGATACTCTACCAGGGCGCAATCCCCGTCTTCGCGGATCTGGACCCTTTTGATTACACTCTGGATCCGGCCTCGGTGGAGGCCAACGTGACCGATAAGACGAAAGCGATCATCCCCGTCCATCTGTGCGGGAATCCGTCGCACATGGACGAGATAATGGCGATAGCCAGCAGACACGGTCTCCGCGTCGTAGAGGATTGCGCGCAGGCTTTCCATGCGGAATACAGAGGCAGGCTCTGCGGGACGATCGGAGATGTCGGCGCGTTCAGCCTCAACGATTTCAAACACATATCGGTCGGGGACGGTGGCATCGCGATAACGCGCGACCCGGAGCTGGGACCGAAGATGGCCCTGTTCGCGGACAAGGCCTATGACCGGACGCCCGGAGGGCGCGGGGCCGTCGTCCCGTACCTCGCGCCGAACTACCGCATGTCTGAGCTGCAGGGAGCGGTCGGGATCGCCCAGCTGGGCAGGCTGGAAGAGATAATCGCCCGCCGCAGGCGCTACGGCGAGGGTCTGACGGCCGGGATAGAGGGGCTTCCCGGCATCCGGCCGATGCGCGTCGTGGAGGGCGGGAAGTCCTCCTACTGGTTCTACATGTTCCGGATAGACGAGGCGGAACTCGGGGCGACGCGGACCCGCTTCGTGGAGGCGCTCGCGGCCGAAGGCATAACCGCCTCGGCCGGCTACGTGGACAGGGTCAAGTACAGGTGCGACCTGTTCGTGAACAAGAGCGCCTTTCCCGGTACGAAGTATCCGTGGGATTCGCCCTACTACGGACGCGGGCGGGATTACCCGGAAGGTCTCTGCCCGGTCGCCGAGGAGATAGTCCGCACCTGCGTGAAGCTCCCCGTCAGCGAGTTCTTCACCGAGAGGGATCTGGCCGAGACGGTCGCCGGCATAAGCAAGGTGGCGCGGTACTTTGCATCGCGGCGCGGGGAAGGCGGGCGCGGGTGAACGTTACCGCCTTTACTCCCCGGGCGGCCAGGCCCGTCCTGCCGGAGGAGGGGGTGTATTCCGGATGGTGGGTGGCGGCATGAAGCAACGCTACGTGTTCGGGTTCGCGGATTCGGCGGTTGCGGAGGCCGGCGGCGTCCCGCTCGATGTCCTCCACCATGACGTCGGAGCCATCCTGAAGGCGTTCGACGCTATCGCGCCAGTCGCCGAACGGCTCGGCGTGCCGCCTCCGAAGCCGCGCCTGCCCGGGTTCGCCTACAATCACGTATCCGCCCTCGGGGCTGAGGTCGTCTTCGCGAAGGGATCGGAACCGAACGTGGTCCCGGTCATCCGCTCGCCCCGCGATATAGACCGTTTGAGGGAACCGGAAGACTACATGGGATCCGGTATCGTCCCCTCGCGGCTCCGACTCGCCTCCGAACTGAAGGCCCGCAGGCCGGATGCCTCTGACTCGATAGGCCACCCATACGAAGGCCCCGTGACCACGGCGGTGCTGCTCATGGGCGAGGCATTCCTGACGCTCCCGTACGACGACCCGGGTCGCGCGAGGAAACTGCTGCGGTTCTGCGC
>JAOACM010000569.1 GCA_026417845.1 Planctomycetota bacterium
TCCGGGCAGGAAGGTCGGTGCATTGCTCCTGCTGCTTCTGCTTTGGGAAGACGGGTTGCACGCCGCCCCGGCGTCGCTGTGCGACAGGCTCGATTCGTCGCTTCCCGGTCGGCGATGCTCCGAGGTTCCGGCTGTCGGGCGCCCCAGCCTGCCGCCACCGGCCCCGGCGATCCCCTGGCCCGCGGCTGGCACCGCGGCCGCCATCGCCGCCGCGATCCTGGTCGGGGCCGTGGCGTTGAGGACCGGCTTTGCGTCGCGTGGTCCCGGCGAGCCGGACGGCACCGGAAAGGAATCGCCGGCGGCCGGAGGACGGGGTGTCCGCCAGGCAAATCTTCCGCCGGGGAACGGCATCCCGGGGATGATGGCAGACACGAGGATTGCTCCCGCGGAGGGAGCCGCGGGAGAAGCGAAAGAGGAATATGGGCGCGCGAGGGGCGCGCCCGGCGGAGAGAAGGGGGATGATCGGATGAAGAAGCTGAGTGCTCTGGTTCTGGGAGGGGCTTTAGCCCTGGCGGGGTCCGCACAGTGCGGCGAGCCGAACGAAGAGGCCGCGAAGATCATCGCGGAGATACAGGCCCGGCAGGCGGCCAAGGCTGAGGCGGCGGCGAAGGTGACGCAGAAACGGCTTTACGAGACCGAACAAGGCCAGTACGGGCGGTGACAGTAGGGCCGCCGGAAATACGTAGTGCGGCGGGCGGGGCCGCTTACGGTGAAAGACGCCGGCCCCGCCCGCATGGCGGCATGACGATAGGAGAGGGTCGGGATGCGGTCCGGCCATGGATTGATCGGAGATGAAACCATGAGATGCGCGATGCTGTCTTCCGTAACGTCCGCGCTTGCAGCCGTCGTTTTCCTGGCGGCGGCCCCGTCAGCCCAATGCGCCGACGCGGCGAAAAAACCCGCCTCGCTGGAAGAACAGACCGCTGTACTGGAGTCGGCCCTGGCGGAGGCGTTGAGGACCGGCGACTGGAAGATGCTCGATCTGGCCGTCCAGGGGTTCAAAGCGCTGGGAAAGAAGGGTCCTGATCTCGAGATGGCGGTCCTGCGAGCTGAGCGGCAGGCTGCGCTGGAATCAATGATGGCCGCCGACTTCAGGAGGGTCCAGATCGAGGTGTGGGGGCTCGCATCCCGCGCGAAGCTGGGCGACGCTAAGGCCCTCGACTCGCTCCGTGCGCTGGCCGCATCGAAAGTTTCCATCCCCAAGGCGCCGGACTGGGCGACGTTCAAGGACAGGCCGGCCGAAATGGCGGCGGCGCAGAAGGCCTACGGTGAAGCTATCGCCGAAGCGAGTCGGAGAGACTGCGCTCTGCTCTGCCTGGCGATGAATAAGGAGCCGGGTGTCCTGGACAGGGTACTCGCCTGCCTCCGGGAGCCTGGCGACGATGGCCGCTTTCACGCACAAAACCCCCTGGTCGCGGCGGCCATTGCGGCGGATCCGGAGAAGGGCCTCAACGCTCTGCTCGATATCTGCAAGTCCCAGGATAAGGACATTTCCATCCGCCGCCGGATCGCTGTCTTTTCGGTGCTGGCCAGCCTTGTTCCGAAGGATGGAGAGAAGGGCTTGACGGCATTTACGATAAGCGCGGACATCGGCGCCGCCATGCCGAAGGATGCCGGCGCGCGGCTCGCCAAGGCTTTCGCCGAGATGGCCAAACGCCAGGACCTGTTCGAAAACGGGCTGCCTTATCAGTTCCTTACCTTGGCCAGGGTGATACCGAAGTTGGGCGAGAATCCGGAAGCTGTAGCGGCGATCAGCAGCCTGAAGGGCAAGGCACCAGGCAACGCAGCCCAGATGTGGGATGCCCAAGTTGACGCTGTCCTGAGCGCAGTGCTCAAGGGTAAGGGCGTTCCTCCGATAGCTCCACCGCCGGAGAAATTCTGAGGGGCCGGCTCGAACGGGCGGCGGCACGGATTCAGCGTTGCCGGGGAGGCCGTTACGCAAAGGCCGAGGCTTCCGCTATCAAGCCTCGGTTTCTTTTGGCCCCGTCCCGCAGGGTTTGCTGCATTGATTCCCCGCCGTTGAGACTTTGGCGGCAACGCGGGTCCTGAACCCATTGTATTTAAATGCCTTATGACCTTTGCGCAACAAAGCCAGTTGTGGCGATGTACTTCAAGGTGGGAAACCCGCACCGCTTGGTCCCTATATATTGTGTCTATATAAGGTGCGAGCACTATTTGTATGTGCCGCATTAGCCCCAAGAGGTAGCATTATTTCAGCTTGATCGAACGACTCGCATTTTCAGCCCATCAGGTTTCAAGGTGTTGAGGTTGCGGGCGGATCAAGAGATGAGTCTCCCCCAGTCCGTTGCCTGTTGGGCGGATGGCGACGGGGTAGGGGGGGAATTCGCGGCGCCTAATTTATTAAAATTTCGGGCTCGCCTTGTACAAAAATTACCGGCCTCTCAGATCGTCTCTTGGACGTTAAGGTGAAGCAGTAGCGTTAGGTCCTCCGGATGTCCGAGGATAATGGACAAACCGATATCCAGGAGAATCCGGCGGGGGTTTTGGTAAAATGCCCCGCGGGGATAGGTGTATTCATATTGGAAATTCGAGTTGCGGCGATGATGGCGGGGACTCATAATGAGTATGCCATTGAAATATGCGATCCGTGATATTCGCTTCGGAATGCTACTCCTTTCAGGAGAGGATCGGGATCTTAACTCGCACGGAGGCAGGC
>JAOACM010000570.1 GCA_026417845.1 Planctomycetota bacterium
CTTCAGGGCCGTGGCGCCGTTTTGCGGCATATGCCGGTATCGCGACTACGCCATGGGGTTCAACGGCTGCGGCCTGCAGGTGGTGCCGCGGCTGTATCCGGCCGGCGACGTGGGCGAGGTGCTGTCGCTGATAGCCCCGCGCCCGCTGATGATCGCCCAGGGCCGCCTGGACTCCACCTTCGACATCATCACGGCGCGGAGCGTTTTCGAGGACGCCAAGCGAGCGTACGAGGCAGTCGGGGCCTCGGACAGGATAGAGCTGTGCATCTACGAACGGCCGCACCAGTACGACCCGGACTTGGCGGAGCGGTTTTTCCTGAAATGGCTCTGACCATTCCCTGAAGCGGCCGGCCGGCGAAGCGGTCCGGACGCCGGCGCGCCGCCTCCAGGCAATGGCCGCTTTCCCGGCAGGCGATAAGAGCCTGTCCAGGAACTTCCAGCCGTGAAACAGGTATGCTGGGCGTATAAACTCCGCGCCGGCGGTTTCCGGACAGGCTCTGAGACGCCGCGGGGATATCTGGCCGTTGCCGCGAGGCTATTCCTGGGCGCGCCGCATCGGGAATGCGATGACGTCGCGGATTGATTCCGCGCCCAGCAGTATCATCACGATCCTGTCTACGCCGAAGCCGACTCCGCCCGTGGGGGGCATGCCGCAGGCCATGGCGTGAAGGAAGTCTTCATCCAGGGGGTGATCCTCGTAGTCCTTCCCTGTGCCGCGCTGCGCATCGCGCTGAGCCTTGAAGCGCTCGAACTGTTCGACGGGATCGGTGAGCTCGGAGTACGCATTGCCTACCTCCATCCCCGCGATGAACGGCTCGAATCTCTCAACGAAGTCCGGATTTCCACGCCTGGCCTTGGTCAGCGGCGATATGTCCCGCGGATGGTCCATCAGGAAGCACGGCTGGAACAGCTCGCCGGCCAGCGCGTGCTCGATCAGTTCCATCAGCAGGGCGCCCTTCGATTCGCGCGCAACCGCGGCGGCGCGATCCCCGGGACGGAGGGCGCCGGCCGAGACGAGGGCATCGCCGATATCCTCCTTCGTCGCCCTGTCCCATGGCTTGCGCAGGAGCCGTTCCGCGACCTCCGGCACGCGGATGCGCCGCCATGGGCGTTCCAGAGAGAGCGTCCCGCCGGCGTACTCGAACGAAAGCCCCCCCCGGATCTTCTCCGCGAGCAGGCACGTCAACTCCTCGAATCTGTCCATCTGTCTCTCGTAGTCGGTGTACGCCTCGTACCATTCCATCATCGTAAACTCGGGGTTGTGGCGCGAATCTATGCCTTCATTGCGGAAGTTCTGGCATATGGAGAAGACTTTAGGGAAGCCCCCGACTATGTACCGCTTGAGGTACAGCTCCGGAGATATCCGCAGGTAAGCCTTGCGGTTGCCCAGGGCGTATATGGATGTCGCGAACGGCCGCGCCTCGGCGCCACCGTAGACCGGCTCAATGGTCGGCGTCTCGACTTCGAGGAATCCATCCTTCCGCATGTATTCGCGTATCAGGGCGATTATTTCCGATCGCTTCCTGAAGCGCTCCAGCGATGCGGGATCGGTAATCCAGTCGAGATAGCGCTTGGAGCGCTTTATCTCGACATCCTCGAGTGCGTACCATGAGCGTCCGTCCTTTGCCTTGCCGTAGGGTATTTCCGCCGCGGCCTTGCAGAGGATTGAAAGTTCGAGGACTTCGATGGATTCCTCTCCGGTCCTCGTGCGGAACGCCCTTCCGGCGACGCCGGCAATGTCGCCCGGGGCGATTTCGCGGATCAGGATTTCCGGGACCGAGCCGCCTTTTCTGATATAAAGCTGTATCCTGGCGGCGCCCTGGCGGAGGTCGGCGAAGACGGACTTGCCCATCGTCCTTATCGCCGCGATCCTGCCTGCTATGCGCAGCTCCCGCCCCTCCGCCGCCAGCCGCTCGAAATCCGCCCGCACGGCTTCTACCGAGTGCGTTTCACAGAACGAGTACGGGTAGGGATCTATTCCCGCCTCCAGCAGTCTCGCACGCGATGCGATCCTGTCGGGCGAGAAAAACTCCGGGTACCCACCTCTGTCGTCGTTCGCCAAGGTCGCGGCGCCTCCTTTCCGTTCCCGAAGACAGGGCCCTCACTCCGATGCCAGCGTCCCCGCCGTGCCAATCCGTCCGGTCGCCGTCCCGCGAAGGTTCCTTCCGTCGCTGCGGCCGGCCATTGCGCGAGCACGCACCCCTGAGCGGCACGCCCAGCGCGGTCAGACCGCGAACATCGCTATCCTCCAGACCATCCCCGTGGGGCACCACTATTCGACTTGAAAAGGTCGTTTTTTCAAATGTCGTCCCCACTCCATGGCGACAGCGACGCTCCGCCTGCCCGAGTCGGCGGACACCGCCGCGTCCGGCGTGGCCGTTGAAGACTTGGGTTTTGCGATTCTGCGGGAGAGCTTTACTCCGCGGACGCCTTGCCGCCTTCCACCTTGATCCTTGGCGCCGCTTCGCCCTTGGGTTCGACCTTCGCCACCGTTACCTTCGGGTCGAGGGGCGAGAAGTCCAGCTCGTACAGAGCCCAGTCGCCCCGCGCGTGGCGGGACAGGACGGCCACTTTCTTCGGCCCCAGATATGCCACCTCCGCCACGGCACCGGGATATACGCTGCACAACCTGTGGAACTCGTAATGATCTGTCTCTTATACACATCTCC
>JAOACM010000571.1 GCA_026417845.1 Planctomycetota bacterium
CCCGCGGCGAAGCTCGCCGCGATCGAGGCGGCGAAATGCCAGGCGCTGCTCGTCGCCGAGCCCGGGCCGCTCGATGTCCCCGTCGCCTGCGGGCAACGGTGGGTGGAATTCCAGGGCGTCCAGGACGGAGAAGAACATGAATGAAGAACTGTCGCAATTGCGCGTCGAAATCCGCGAAGAATTCCGCAGGCTCCACGAGCGGATAGACGAGATTGCCCGCGGGTGCATGGCCTGCCAGAAGACGCTCGCCGCGCATGAGGCGCGCCTGGACGGGCTGCGGGACAGGACCGGCAATATCGTTTCCCGGCTGTTGCTGATACTTGGCGTCGTCATCGTCGCGCTGGCATCCTCGCTGACGGGAATCAAGATCATGGAGATATTCCGGGGAGGATGAGCATGCTTAAAAAAGTCAAGGGCGGGTGGGTCGTAGTGCATTGTCACGGGAGGGACGCCGGGGTCAGGATTGCGGCGACAAAGCATCCTGTATCGAAGGCGAAGGCGCTCGCGATTCACCGGGCGATAATAGCGAGAAAACATGGCTCATAGATTGATGGCTGTCATCGCGATCGCGGCGATCTGTTCCGGCTGCGGGCTGTCCCCGGCGGCCGTATCGGCGCTGCATGAGGCGCGGGAGACAGCGGAGAGACGCGCGGAGAATTTCCGCGCGATCGCGCCGAAACTAGCCGCGCGCGACGCGGCCGATGCCGGAGCCGTCGAAGCGTGGAAGGCTGAGCACGCGCGCGGGCTCGATGCCCTGGCGCGCGCGCTGCGCGATCTGTCGGAGGCGGTGAAGCGATGATCGCGGGGCTGGACGATGCGACGCGGGAGAAAATCCGCGAATTTCTGCGCGAGAATTCCAGCGACCTGCGCGATCTCCCGTACGGCCTGTTCGCGGCCTATCTCGCGCTGGCCGCGGCTCCGGCCGCTGCCGTCGCCGTCGGAGGGCCGAATGTAGCGGATATCGCCGACGCCGAGCGGATACTGGCGGCGCGCGATGCCGCGTTCGCCGCCGTCGCGCGGTACGAGTTGGAGAATGCCGAGAAGGCCGCGAGACTGCGGGCGAGGTTCTTCGAATTCGTGGCGGGTCTCGGCGCTGAAGCGCTGAAGGTGTGCGCCGGGATGATTGCGCTGAATGCGGAGGGCTGGAGATGGCGCTGACCGACGAGCGGAAGGCCGCGCTGTTCGAAGTGCTGGAGATTCCCGTCGTGCCGAAGATCGCGCGTGTGCTCCCGCCTGACGGCCCGGGGCTGACGGCCTTCGTGGAGGAGCAGACCGTCGCGGCCGCGCAGGCGTGCGAGCTGGTCGAGGCGCGGCTGGCGGAACTGACGGCGGCGCAGGAGGCCCGCCTGGCGGAACTGCTCGACGCGTGGATCGAGATCGGGACGGACTCGACGCGGGTTGACGCCGGGACAATCGGCGGCCTGTCGGGCGTATCATACGATCCCGATAGAGAGCGAGAGGAAATCCGCCGGCGCGTGCAGCTGATCGTGCCGTTCCTGCGGTACGCGGATGAGCTCGTCCGCAGGCGATCGAACTCCACGACGATACCGATATTGCGGTGACGGGCGGGGGAGGGGAGGGGATGGGAAATTTCCTGCGGTTTATCCGGGATAAATCGGCGGCATCGGCCCTGCGGCTGGCCCGCCGGTTCGGTCAACGCATAACCTATCATCCGGTATCCGGGTCGTCCGTGGAAATATACGCGCTGATCGAACCGGAAAGCGCGGATACCGATCCGGGCGGCAGCGGAGCGGGCCGGAGACTTACGGTGATCATCCCCAGGCAGGAAGGACTCGATTTTTCCGCGATTCCGTCGCCGGGCATCAGGATAGAGATCGGGACGGAGGCTTATGTCGTGGCCGAGGTGGTCGGCGATCTGCAGGACCTGGCCGAGGCTGCGACGTGGACGCTGCGATGCCGCCGTCTGGCGGGAGATGATCTCGATGCCGACAGATAGAGAGACCGGTCGCGATCTGATCCGGTTGCGCGCGGCGGCCATGCGCGCCGCCGCGGCCGTGACGCCGCTCGCCCGGGCGGAACTGATGGCGCGTTATCACGCCGCCGGCCTGAAGGTTCGCACGGGGAAATTGCTGTCGGCCGTCGCGCGCGCCGACGTGAACGTATCGCGCGATCTGTCGGCGCTGCGCGTGTCGCTCCCGCGCGGCATCGCTCCGTATCCGGGACAGAAGAACCCGGACGGATTCTACAGGGCGGCGAATGCCCTGAATCATGGGGCGGTCCGGATCGTGAAATCCGGAAAGCTCGGCGCCTCGGCCCGTCGCGATGCGCAGGCGATCGCCCTGGCCGCCAGGAAGGGGGCCGCGGCCGGGGAACTGACGCGATGGGCTGGAATTTCGCCGAAAAGATCGAGGACGAAAAAGGTGATCGGGGCGGAGGGGACGCGGGCCGTCGTGACGAAGGCCTGGAAATTCTTCCGGCTGAGCCGGGCGGCCAAGGCCAGGATCGCGGCCGCCTTTTCCGCCGCGCTCGAGGCCGAGAAAAAGCGGGGGTGACAGATGGCCGTCGAACGGACGCTGTTCGTGAAATCCGTAGCATGGGGAGGCTATACCTGGAATGCCGGCGACGGGGGCACGCTCTCCCAGTGTACCAGAGCGGCGATTGCCGGCAAGCCACAGCAGGCCGTCCGCTACGCCGTCA
>JAOACM010000572.1 GCA_026417845.1 Planctomycetota bacterium
ATGTGTATAAGAGACAGCACGTAGGCGGCGCCTTCCGAGCAGAGGAAGACCACCGCCGCAGCCACCTCCTCGGGCCGCCCAAGCCTCCCCAGCGGTATCCTGGACAGTATCTCCTTCCGATCCATCCCCTCCAGTATATCCGTCTCTATGAATCCGGGCGCCACCACGTTTACCGTCACGCCCCTTTTGGCTACCTCCAGCGCCAGCGCCTTGCACGCACCAATCAGCCCCGCCTTGGACGCGGCGTAGTTCGTCTGCCCGGGAAGGCCGGTCTGGCCGGAAGTCGAGGCCACCGCAACGATGCGCCCCTTGCGCTTCAGCAGCATATCCTTTACGACAGGCCTCGCGACGTTATAGAACCCGTTCAGATTCGTGTCTATCACCCGCCTCCAGTCGTCCGGAGTCATCCACGCCATCAACATGTCGTTGCGTACGCCGGCGTTGCTTACAAGTATGTCTATCTTGCCCAACCGGCCGAGGCACTCCGTTACGGCCTCCTCGCAGGCGGCCGGATCGGTCACGTCGAACCGCTTGATCTCTCCCGATCCCCCGCGCCGCCGGATATCGTCGAGAACCTCGCCGGCTTCCTTCCCGCCCGACCGGAAGTTAATGATCACATGACGGCCCGTATCAGCCAGCGCCAGCGCTATGGCCCGTCCGATCCCGCGACTGGCCCCGGTTACAAGCGCTACTTCCTTTTCCATCGCCGCTCCGGCCGCCGCCCGCCTGGAACTTTCCGGCGCGCTCCTCCGCCCCGCCGGCGTCCCGCGCCATATCCGGGCCGCGCGCTCCGCCCCCCGCCCGGCCAGGTGTTCGCAAGTATACTGCAGCGCGTCATATCCGGGCCGCGCGCGCCGCCTCCCGGTCCGCGCCTCAAGGTCTCCGGCAAGCCCGCGCTTCGAATCCGGCTTCCCGATCTGCCTGCAAAAGCAAAATACAACCGCAGGGCGCGTACGTCAACGCGACGGCCCGGTTTGTCGGGTCCGGAGGACGCATTGACGCAAGAGCCTGTCCAGAAACTTCCTGCCGGACGGTGAGGCTCGCTGAAGGTATAAGCTGCGCGCCGGAGGTTTCCGGGCAGACGCTGAGATCCCATCCGGAAATCTCCCGCCGGAAAGGCAGCCGGCATCGAGCCGTAAGCTCTGAGCCCGGCGTTTCCGGGCAGGCTCTGAATGCGAAGCCTTTGGAGCGGGCCGCGAGGGAGCTCGCCCGGATGCATATCCGATACTCGCCTTTAGAACCTGGCGGACGAGGGCGGATCAGACATCCAGATTCCTTACATTCCGGGCTCCGCACCTCCGGTCATGCGCCCGGGGTCTGACCGGGACCTGCGCACCCCGCGCGACTGCACCTGGGCGGCGCGGCACGTCATCCAAACGGGGGATCCGGACGTCAACGGAGCGGCCTGCCGGCGGAGCGGCCCCTCCCTGCCGGCCGTGCCGGCGCGATCCTCTCCGCGGACAAGCGCGTACAAGACGACGGAATCCGATACCCTGCCGGCCGCGCCGCCGCGATCCTCTCCGCGGCCAGCATCTCCGCCAGCGAGGCCATCGTCCGGCCGAGCAACGGATGGACCGCGCGCGGCGCTATCTCGGCCATCGGCCCAAGCACGAACATGCGCCCGTGCATCCTCGGATGCGGGATCGTCAGACCGCGACGCCGCAGGACGCGGGAGCCGTAAAGCAGCAGATCGAGGTCTATCGGCCGCGGCCCGTTCCGCGCCTCGCGCCCGCGATCCCGGCCCAGCCTGCGCTCCACCTCCATCAGCGCATCCAGCAGCCTGAGTGGATCGAGCCTTGTCAGTATTTTCGCCGCGCCGTTCAGAAACATCGGCTGCCCCGGCGGCCCGCCGACGGGATCCGTCTCGATCAGGCGGCTTATCCTGACTACCCGTATCCCGGGCACGCGATTCAGCATGCGCATCGCCAGCCGTATGTTCCGGCGACGGTCGCCCAGATTGGCGCCGATCCCCAGGTAGGCGGTCCTCCACCCGTAAGACCGGCGGCGGGCGCCGTTTCTACCCGGAGACTTTTTCCCCGCCATCTCTTCCGCCCGGTTTCTTCCTGCGTTTCGGCCCGATGCTGTGATATGTGACCGTTTCGCTGATCCGTTCGGCTCGCAGCAGTTCCCGCAGCTTCTTCAGCGCCTTGCCCGGCAGGGCGGTCGTCACGACCCCGCAGTGCGGACAGACAACCCCCTGAACCGGCAGCACGTCCAGCCGCCAGCCGACCGGCCGGAAGCCGGCGACATTCGACAATCCTGCCGCCAGGGCGCCGGCTACCAGCCCCTTTTTACCGCAGCGGGGACATTCAGCCCCGATCACGTGCAGCGCCAACGGTCCGTCCCCCGTTGCCGCGCGCGCGGCAACCGCAACCCGATCCGGCTCGCCGGGACCAGTGCACTGCCCGCTCGCCCGCGCACCCTTCCCTTTACTCCCCGCATCACCGTTCTTCCGGCCGCCGGGGGTTATTCCCCTGCCCCGAACCGGAGTCCCGCCTGTCGCGGCACTCCGGCGACGGCGGTATGCCCGCGATCTTCCCCGGGCCTGCGGAAGCGCCGCAAGCGACTTCCTGCGGGCCGCCGGCGGGAAACGATCCTCCCCCGGCCTGCGGAAGCGCCTCAGGTCTTCGGCTGCACGACCGGTTCCGGCA
>JAOACM010000573.1 GCA_026417845.1 Planctomycetota bacterium
GACAGGCCTTTCCCTCGAAGCGCTTCAGGAAACCAGTATCCGACTTTGCAGCTACGGCCATGCCCCCCGGGTACATATCCGGTCCGCGCCCTTCGAACCGGGCGGACGAAGAAGGCGAATCAGGTCTCCAGACTCCGTACATTCCGGACTCCACAGTTACGGCCATGCACCCTCCGGAAACGGGGCGCATGGCTATAAATGCGGGCGTCAATCAGGCATTCGAGATCCGTCAGAGGCAATCCGCGGAGACACGGGAGGGAGGCGACGACGGGGCAGCCTTTCCCCTCGAAGCGATCCAGGAAGCCCATATCCGACTTTGCGGCTACCGCCATGCACCCCCGAGAACGGACGCGCGACCGGATTGCGGGCGGTCACGAACTGCCGCCGGCCGGGGCCTGGGGATCCGGTCCGAGCCATCTGGGGCCGATCAAATGCGATATCCCCATGTGATCCAGTATGCGGGCGACGATAAAATCAACCAGGTCCCGGATCCCGCGGGGGCGGCCGTAGAAGCCCGGACATGCCGGCAGGACGATGGCGCCGGCGAGGGCCAGCGAGCGCAGGTTCTCGAGATGTACGGACGACATGGGTGTCTCGCGCGGGACCACGATGAGCCTGCGACGCTCCTTGAGCATAACGTCGGCGGCCCGCTCGACCAGGTCGCGGGAGGCGCCGGATGCCACTGCGGAGGCGCAGGCCATCGAGCAGGGTACGACGGCCATGGCGTCCAGCCTGTACGAGCCGCTGGCAAGGGGCGAGCTCATACCGGAGTGGTGATGGTATCTGAGCCTTATCGCGCCCTTCAGTCCCAGCGAACGCGGATCGAATCTGTCGGCGTCCACATCCAGCCCGGCCTCGATGCGGATTATCTCCGCGCCGCGTGGAGTCAGTATCAGGTGCGTCTCAATATCGCGGCGCGACAGGAGGATCTCCAGCAGCCTCAGGGCGTACGCGGCCCCGCTGGCGCCGGTTATGGCCCCC
This sequence comes from Planctomycetota bacterium, assembly GCA_026417845.1. GTDB lineage: Bacteria > Planctomycetota > SZUA-567 > H5-PLA8 > CALKMO01 > CALKMO01. Next base: position 982 of record JAOACM010000573.1, read on the forward strand.
ACGACCTTTGCTGTTCTTCCGCCGCTTCCGGCATCCATCGCCCGCCGCCTTTCGCTCCGGTCCCGGGCCGCGTCCTCGCGCTCCGTCCCGCCAGCCTCCCGCTCACGCCCGGCTCCCGGCCAGCTGCAAAATTGTCTGCCGTTGGGCGCAGCGCCTGAGCGTATCCGCTGTTATGGCGCCATCGCTGTTTCCTGCGGTCGCACCATCGCAGACTGCGGCCGCAACCTCAACGCAGTAAATACAGCCAGCTGCGCGGGACGGAGAGACCGCGCGGGAGCTTGGACTACAGACGCTCCAGCGCCTCCTCGACCGAGTCCCCGACCACTTCGTAAGTCCTCCCATCTATCCGTTTGAACCACGGCTTATTGCCGGAATCCGGGATCCGCCCGCGCGAGACGAGTTCCAGGCGCATACGGACCGGCCTGGCCACCCTGAACGGCTTGAACCGTCTCCTGTCCCTCCTCAGGGCGGCGACCGCCTCGGCGCATTTTTCTTCTATCAGGGCGTGGGCCTTGTCCTTCGGCAGCAGTATGCCGCCCTGGCAGCCGAGGCCGACCTTGACCTGGGCCGTCACCACGCCCGGGAGGAAGGCGCGCGCCTCGCGGCAGACCTTGTCGTCGCCCGAAACCAGTATCGTCGGCACTCCCGCGTCTCCGGCGATGCCGGCATCTATCGCCACTTCGCCGCACCTGCGGCCGTTCATCCAGAAGTTCTGCCATCCCTTCGAGGACATGGTATGCTCGAGTATGGCCCCTCCCGTTCCGGCCATCGCGTGGTAGCCCAGGAGGATCAGCCCGTCACATTCGCCTATTCCCGGCATCCGCCCCTTCTCGGAGGAACCCTGGATATACTCCGCGCGGGGATCGAGTTCCTCCCATATGAAATTGAACCCGCTTCCGTGCGCGTCGCGGACCGTTATCTTCTCCGCGCCACCGGCGATGCAGCCCCGGACGCAGGCGTTGACGTCCCAGCAGAGATACCTCCGGGCCGCGGCATAAAGGCCGGGGTCTTCGCTCGCGCTTACCTGCGCGCTCCTGACTATCCCGCTTATGCCTTCCATGTCTACCATGGCGAATATTCTCATCGCGCGCCTCCTTTCCGACGACCGGACCCCTCGATCCTGACTTTCCCGCCACGCCGTACGAATGTCCCGGCGCGGCGGAGAAGATATGCTGCGATGTCCCGCCACGTGCGGATAGCGCGCTCGCGGACGGAGAAGTCGCGCCATGGATGAGATATCGCCCGCGGCGTGCGGATTCCGCCCACGCGAAGCGCAAAGTCCTCAGCCGATCGAACGGAGAGATGCCGCGGCCCACCGGGATCGCCCGGAGGGACCGGACCGCGATCAACCCCTTTTCCCGAAGTGCCTTACGAATGCCGCGATCGAACGATCATAGGTCCTTTCGACCTCCGGGGGAAACAGGCAGCCCGGAAGCTCGCCGTGCGACCTGTGATACGCCAGGCACGCGCAGCAGTTTCCCTTCCTGGAACACGGTTCGTAAGTGCACGTGCACCCCTTCAGATTTTCCTTCATGGACGGACATTCCCTGCCCATCGTCGCGATCCTCCGCATTGCGCGCCAGACCCGTCCCGGCTCGCGGTGACCTCCCTTGTCGGTCCATTGCCTGTTCCATCCCCGGCCCTGTTTACTGCGG
>JAOACM010000574.1 GCA_026417845.1 Planctomycetota bacterium
ACATCAGGCTACTTAGAGCCTGCCCAAAAACTTTCCGCCGGGCGGCGTGGATCGCTGAGCGTATAAGCCGCGCGCCGGAGGTTTTCGGACAGGCTCTTGGCGTTCAGGAAAAGGCCGTGTTATGAGCGAGCAGAGCGGGAAGACTGGAGCGGTCGCTGAGGCGCCGGCGATGCCGGCAAGGCTTGTAGTCGCATCATCGCCGCACATCCGGACTGACGAGTCCATCCCGAAGATTATGTGGACGGTCTTCTGCTGTCTGCTGCCGGCGTGCGCGGTGGGCGTGTCGGTATTCGGCATCCGCGCGGCGGTCCTGCTGGCCGTTTCGACCGCGACTGCCGTGGCGACCGAAGCTATATGGCAGAAGCTGACCGGACGGCCGGTAACAATCCATGACGGATCGGCGGCGGTAACGGGGCTGCTGCTTGGGATGGTATGCGGCGCCGGGACGTCTGTGTATGTCGTGATGGTCGGAGCTGTATTCGCGATATTGATAGCAAAGCAGCTTTTCGGCGGCTTGGGGATGAACATATGGAACCCGGCGCTGGCGGCGCGGGCGTTCCTGCAGGTGTCGTTTCCCGTCGAGATGAATGCCGGCTGGCCCGTGCCGAAGTGGACGATAGGCGGAAGTCCGATCTTCGACCCAAAGTACTACATGACTGCCGGACAGGCCACAGCCGCGGGTAAGACTCTTCCGTGGGGCGTGGATTGCGTGACAGGCGCGACGGTGCTCCACGAGGCCAAAGAGGGTCTAAAGGGGCTGACCGGTCTGAGCCCCGATCTCTGGGCAGGTTCCGCTCCCGGCTGCATAGGCGAAACTTCCGCCATAGCATTGATCGCTGGCGGACTGTTCCTGATCTACAAGCGCTATATCCGGTGGGAGGTTCCGGCCGCATTTTTCCTGACCATCGCTGCGCTGGCGCTTGTCCTGCCGATGAAGACGCATGGGTCCGGCGGCGCCCCCGTCTATACATGGGATTACGGCCCCCTTTTCCATCTTGCCGCCGGGGGCGTGATGATCGGCGGCTTCTTCATGTTGACCGACATGGTGACTTCGCCGCTTACGGTCAAAGGTCAGGTGATATACGCCATCGGCGCCGGGGTGCTCGTAATGCTCATAAGGAATTTCGGTGGCTATCCCGAGGGCGTCTGCTACGCGATCCTGATAATGAATACACTCGTTCCGATGATAGACAGGTTCGTGAAGCCGAAGGTGTACGGCACCGATCCAAAGGCGGCAAGGGGCGAGGCATAGGGCGCGGCACGCAAGCGGGAGGATCGCCGGATGTCGGAAGGGACGGGACTCGGTACGGGGCCGGCCGCCGAAAAGGCAGCGATGGCGATAGCGACCGCTGGGCCATCGCTTGCGGCGCGATTGTTCCGATACGCGATAGTTCTGCTTATAGTATGCGGCGCCTCCGGCGCGTCGGTAGGGTGGGTTTACGCGGTAGCGAATCCGCGCATAGCGAAGCTGAAGGAACAGGCCTTGCGAGAGTCCCTCTCTACCGCCTTCCCGGGCAAAGATCTGGTTTTTCAGGATGCCAGCCCCGCCGGAGACGGACAGCCGCGGTGGACGGTCAGGGACGCGAGCGGCGCCGTGACGGGCGCCTGCGCCATTGGAAAGGCGCGCGGCTACGCCGGCGACATAGAGGTTCTCGTGGGGGTCAGCCTGGACGGTTCGATCAGGGGCATCCGCATAATGGCCTCCCAGGAAACGCCGGGGCTTGGCGAAAAGATACGGGAAGTCGAGGCAAAAACCTCATTGACCGACATAGTGCTGGGGAGGAAGCCGGCGAGGTCGGCCGAACCGGACATCCCGTGGTTCCTGAAGCAATACATAGGCAAGCGCCCCGGCGACCTGAACCTTACGAAAGGCAAAGGTCCGGGACCGGACAGAATAGATGCCATAACAGGGGCGACAATCTCTTCAAGGGCCGTAACCGAAGCCGTGCGGCAGGCCGCGGAGTCGGCAATGGGGGCGATCCGGGAATCGCCAGCGGCTGGATCCGGCACCGGGGGGGTGAGTCCGAAGGGGGCGTGAACCTCACGACCGGCAAGCCGTCCCTGCCTGGCATGCTGAGGGGCCGTCGCAGATCGGCTTCCCGTACGCTCCCCCGCCCTTCCCGCGCCGCTTCCCGAACGGACGGTTTAAAGTCCCCGTGTCCGGATGCTTCGGACAGCGCGCCGGCGTAATTGTTTACCGTCCCATGTTATGGGGCACAGGGAGCGCGGAAGCATGTGGTACGCTATTGTTGTCCTGATCGAGCGCGCCACTGCCAGCAGCAGCCCCTGCCTGAACCCCGGCAAACAATTACGCGCCAGCACTCCATCCGGATCCCATGCCCCGACGGCTCATCGGAGACATAAATGACCGGCGGGAATATCGAAAAGAGGGGTGTGATGGGGGGATCATTCGATCCCGTCCACATCGGCCACCTCTCGATATGCCAGCAGATCGCCGAGCATCTGAGGTTATCCAGAGTGATCCTGATACCGGCCGCGACGCCACCGCATAAACATCGCGAAGACATGGCCCCCGCTGAAGACCGGCTGACGATGTGCAGGCTGGCCATCAGAAATCTGAAGGGTCTTGAGGTATCAGATCTGGAGATAAGGAGGGGCGGGGTTTCATAT
>JAOACM010000057.1 GCA_026417845.1 Planctomycetota bacterium
GAGCAACACGGAGCCGACGGCTCGGAGGCGACGGGCTGATACCGGTCCCGTGGTTCCGTGCGTCGGCCTGGACATCTCCCCGGCGGCCTGCGCCGGCCTGGCGGCCACCCCACCGTTCGCGCCACTTTGCGCGCCGGGCCCGGCGTTCCCCCGATCCTTGCCGGAGCTTGCGTACCTGCCTCCAGAATCGTCCGATCCGCCGGTCCCTCCGGCAGCGGCGGGCGATCCCGCGGCGCCGGTGCTTTTCTCTTCCGCCCGGAGATCCGAAGCCGGCTGCGCCGACCGGCCGGGGGTAGCTGAGAAGGCGCCGGCATCGGCTTGAGCGTCGCCGCAACCGCTTACAGGAACCTCGGCGGTTATGGCTTCGGTGTCGGCGGGAGGGGGAGGAGGAATATTGGCAGCTTCCTTGAGACGGCGCCTCTCTTCCATGCGGGAGGCGAACAGCACGGGGAAACGGTCGCGGAGACAGTCATAACAGCATATCTTGCGGTTCACGATGTCGTAGCCTGGCTTCCCGGCTTCCTTCGGCCGTATCAGGCGGCGGCAGAATTCGCAATATATCAGCGGCTCGACCATGTCCTCGCTCCCACCGCAGGCCGTCCCTCTCTACCCCCGGCCAAATCGGATCCGACGGCCGAACCTCGCGCCCATCCGCCTTGCCGCAGATACGCCTCTGCCCCCACCCCCCGAAATATAGACGCCCGAATATATCGCGGCGTGAGATAAACGTCGTCGAAATAGTCCGGTACAGGAACGTGGATGCGCAATCAGATTGTGGTACCCGCCCGTTCCAAATAATGATGGGCAAATAACCGCCTGGCGGCCTGCGGCAGCATCCGGGGCCCATCCCGTCCGTCTCTCCCGCCTGTTGGCAGGGAGGCGGGGGGCAGGGATGCGATTCGCGCCGGATTCTGGAATCCTGGCGCTACCCATATGCCGTTGCAGGGGGCGCCGCAATCTGGTCGCGCATCCCAGGAATGTTTCCGAAATCGCGGAGGAGGGAAGGGAAGAGAAGAGAAGAAAGAGAAGAAAGAGAAGAAAGAGAAGAAAGAGAAGGAGAGGATGTATCGGTCACCGGGCGGCCGCGATGCGTTCCAGTCTGGCCAGCTCGGTGCGGGCGTATTCCAGCAGTACCCGCTGTTCGTCGTCCTCGGCCTTGTATTTGTCCAGTATCGCGCGGAGCTTTTTCTTCGCCTCGATCCGGTTCTCCGCATCGGTGTGGAAGCAGTGCGTGAGCGCGGCGTGGACGTCGCTGTCGAGGTCTTTGCCGCCGGCGAGTTTCAGAGCATTTTCGAATTCTCTTCTGGCCTCGCCGAACTTCGCCAGCGCTCTGTCGGCCAGCGATTTCAGGCCGCTTACCGCGTCGGCGGCGCGTTTCATGCCCGGCTTATCGCCGATACGCCTGGCGGCGAGATATTGCGCGTAGAGCGCGTAATACCTGCTTGCGTACTCGTCCCTCATCCCCTTGCCCTTCTCGAACAGCACATGCCCCAGCCCGCGGCGGGCGGCGACAGTCTCCTTTATCTTCAGCGAATCGGCGTACCTTGCGGCGGCCTCGTCGTATTTCCTTTCGCGCAACAGCGCGTCGCCCTCAGCCACGAGTTTTTCTTCGGGGGTAGCCGATTCGGCCTTCTTCTTCTCGGCGGCCGCCAGCCTATCCTTATGCCGCTGCTGGTACTCCCGCGCCTTACCAAGTGCTTTTACGGCCCAGTCGGTGCCGGCGAACCTGTCGGCCATTTCAAAGTATCTCAGCGATATCGCGTAGAAGTCCCCGGCGTGCGCCTTCTCGAATTCCTCGCACCTGCGGTATTCCTTCTCCGCTTCGGAGACCGCCTGATCCGTCCGTCCGGGATCTCCGGACGGCTTCTGCGAATCGGGAAGCTTCGTAACATCCGGCGGCTTAGGGGTGGGGCGCGGCACCGGACTGGGGCCTCCCACATCCAAGGGCGCGAATTTCCTCGCCCAGAACATCTGGCTGTTTACCTCTTCAAGCAGCGATGCCGCATCCTTATTGCCCCCTTTAGAGAGCTCTTCGAGTATCGCTGCCGACTGCTCGAACTTTTTGAGCGCTTCGCCATAGAGCTTCGGATCGCCCCCGGCGTGGAAGCCGGCCTTGACCAGCAGGTCCTTCCCTTCTTTGTGGAGCGTCCTGGCTTCCTCCATCGTAGCCCCAGGCAAGTCCGGACCGGCCGCGAAAAACAGGACGAAAGCGGTCGCAGACAATGCCCACTCAACCGGGACACCAGAGACGTACTGAGATGTTCCCTTGCGCATCGGATCCCCCCTTTGGAACCCATCCATAAACCTCGCAGGCGTTCAGGGTTTCCGGAGTGACCTGCCCATCCGTTCCGGAGGTTTCTGGATAGGCTCTTGGAGCCCGTCCGAAAACCCCCGGCTGGATCTGGCGGGCGCTGCGGAAGCCTTGACCGCGCGGGAGTTTTGGGATAGGCTCTTAATTTATAGACGCAGATTTGTCCACAACGATTCCACAAAACAAACACGTCCCGCATATTATCCGCAACTCCATTACAAACAAGGATTTGTATTTTAGGTCCTGCCCGGAAACCTCCCGCCGGAAAGGCAGCCGGCCTCAATCCATGAGAGCTGTCCAGAAACTTCCCGCCACGAGGTCGAGATCGCAGATCCGTAAGCTTCACGGCGGCAGTTTTTTGGACAGACTCTTACGAGGGTGCCCATTATGAGGTCGCGCCACGCCTCCATTGGGCAAGCGCCCATTCGGCTCGTTCTCTGATTCGTCCGTCCCCGTCGCTCAAGCAACGTTTCAATGCTTCGATCAGCCGTTCGCGCCCCTCCTCCTGATTGCCCGATGCAGAACCCCGTCGCCCCTTCTCCACGACACGCGATCCCAGGCGATCAGGATAGCCGTGAGCCACATTCCCTCCAGCCGTGATGGCGTTAAGCCGCAGGCCAACCCACGTAGCGCGACGAATCGGCGTATCTCCAAACAGTTCATCAAATCTCTGACGTCCTGTGACGATTAGTTCTGCAAGGTCCTGCAGACTGCCCGGCCGAATTTCAGACATCGTAGGGGATGACAGGTGGCAATCTTCTGTCTCGCCTGCTGGTCGCATCGGACCTGTCTGTCCAGTTGCGTTATCTGAGCCGTGGGCGCCCGTTCTTTCCAGTCGCTCTCTTATGTCCCGGTTGAAAGGACAGACATCCTGGCATATATCGCACCCGAAAACGGAGCGGACTTTCGGCCAGTCCTCCGGCTGGACGTTGCCCTTAAGCTCCACCGTCAGGTACGCGACACAGCGGCGGGCGTCGAGACGCCATGGGGCAACGATCGCCCCGGTCGGACACGCCTCAATACATCGCTGGCATTTTCCGCAGCTGCTTGCAATCGGAGCGTCGGGGGGCAGTTCGGCCTCCAGTAGCAGGACCGCCAGGTGCAGATACGATCCCAGGCCGGGGGCTATCAGCAGCGTGTTTTTTCCCCTGAATCCCAACCCGGCCTGCGCCGCCCATGCCTTCTCCGCTACTGGCCCGGAGTCCACGAATGCCTTCGCTCGGCCTGTACAAGGGAACTCTCTGCGGATACCCTCTATCAGCCCGCGGAGCGCCTCTCCGATCGTTTCGTGGTAATCTCTCCTCCTCGCGTAAGCCGCAATCCAGCCAGCAGGGATTCCAGGCTTCGCCGGACCATACGCCCGCCCCAGACATACTATCGAGGACGCCCAGGGGAATCCCTTGTGCGGATCGCAGCGCACATCAATGCTCTTTTCGAGGTATCCCATGAAACCATGCCGTCCATCCGCAACGAACTCACGGAAGGACTCAGAATCTGGCGCCGGACCTGCTCGCGCGATGCCGAATAACTCGAAACCTGACGCGCGCGCCTTTTCTCTGAGCTTTTCTTTCAAAGGGATACCTCCCGGCGATGCTAGAAACTGGACGTCTTCCCGGCTGAGAATTTAAGGGGAACGCGAAACAGCGCCATGGCATATTTTCGCGATCCACTGACACCCTTGCGGAAGACATGCTGATAGGACGTAGCGAACGGCTACGCGCAATTCCGGGGAATTTTTCCGGTTTTCGCGCCAGGGAACGCCATTTGCAAGGAACTGTCCGGTGCGATAACAGGATTATGGCATGCAGGTATGGAAGAATGTCCGGAACTTCTGGCAGCCCATATATTGCCACCGGACATGTGACGCATAAGGAGACAGGGGCTGGATAGTTCAGAAAGGCGGGGGAGGGCTGGGACATGGAGGCCAAAAAGAGATTTCTCGGACTCTGCTGGTGTTCCTGGGCAGCGATGGGGATATGGACGCTTGCAATAGCAGGCTCGTATGCGGTCACAATGCACGTGTGCGCGAGCGCTGTAGCGGCTACCGGCTACGCAGGTACTTCAGCCGGCGGGGTTGTGCCCGGGCCGCTTGCGGCGGGCGCCAAGGATCTGATGCCAACTTTGGGGCTGGCGCACGGTCTTTTGTGGCTGTTCGGCCTGGCAATAGTAATAATCTCTGCCCGTAAAGTGTGTGGCGTCGAAGACGAATGGCGCAAGGTGTCCCGAAGCCTGTCTGAGGTTAGCCGCTTCAGCATGGACGTGATCGCGAATGCAGCCGAAGGCATAATCGTCTACGATAAAGCCCTCAGATATGTCATCTGGAACCCGGCGATGGAAAAGATATCCGGCCTCAAGGCCGGTGAAGTGCTGGGCAGGTACGCCCTGGACGTTTTTCCTCATCTGGCCGAGAAAGGGATAGATAAACTGTTGAAGAGGGCCTTGAAGGGCGAAATAGTATCATCAGGGCCGGTCGAATATCGCGTTCCCCAGACCGGGATATCCGGCTGGGTCGAAGGGACTTATGGCCCGCAGCGCGACGCTGCCGGAGAAATAATCGGAGTTATAGGCCTCGTCCGCGACATTACTGAAAGCAAACGTCTTGAGGAGACGAGCAGAAACATCGAGAAAAAGTACAGGATCCTCTTCGAATCTTCCAGCGACGCGATAATGACCCTCGCCCCGCCCTCCTGGAAGTTTACCGATGCCAATATGGCCACGGTCAACATGTTCCGCACATCGAGCGTGGAAGAGTTTACATCAAAGGGGCCGTGGGAATTTTCGCCGGAGTTCCAGCCGGACGGGCGGTCGTCGGCGGAGAAGGCCCGCGAGATGATAGAGACGGCCATGAGGAACGGGTCGCACTTCTTCGAATGGACGCACAAGCGGTTGGATGGCGAGGTGTTTCCGGCAACCGTGCTTCTGACGCGCGTGCAGGTCGGCGACGAGGTCTTCCTGCAGGCGACCGTGCGGGACATAACCGTTAATAAAAAGGCCGAGGAGGAACTGCGGATGGCCAAGGCGGAGCTGGAGAAGGCCAACGCCGGACTTAAAACGGCGATGGAGAGGGCGAACAGCCTCGCAGTCGCCGCCGAGGCGGCCAGCCGGGCCAAGAGCATGTTCCTGGCCAATATGAGCCACGAGATACGTACCCCGCTGAACGGCGTCATCGGCATGTCGGACCTGCTTATGAGCACGGAGTTGACGGACGAACAGCGCGACTACTGCCGCATAATCCGCTCCAGCGGCGAGGCGTTGCTGGACGTGATCAACGACATATTGGATTTCTCGAAGATAGAAGCCGGCAGGCTGGAGCTCGATTCGGTGGACTTCGATCTGAGGACGGTGGTCGAGGACGCGGTGGAGATGCTGGCTCCGAAGGCGCACGAAAAGGGGCTGGAGATCGCCTGCATGATTGATCCGTCCGTCCCGTCGGCCGTGCGGGGGGACCCCGGACGCCTCAGGCAGGTTTTGACCAACCTGGTCGGCAACGCGATAAAGTTCACGAAAGAGGGCGAGGTCGCCGTCCGCGTATCCCTCGACGGCGCCCCGCCCCGGCCCGGATGCGTCAGATTGCTGTTCCGCGTGAGCGATACCGGCATAGGCATACCTGCCGACAGGATCGGGCAGCTGTTCCAGGCCTTCTCGCAGGCTGATTCATCCATGACCCGCAAGTACGGCGGGACCGGCCTTGGGCTGGCGATATCGAAGAGGCTGGTGGAGATGATGGACGGCGGGATAGGAGTCGATAGCGCTGAGGGCAAAGGCTCGACTTTCTGGTTCACAGTTTCGATCGAGAAGCGATCTGGAAGATCGCGTGCCATCCCCCTGCCTAGCGAACTCGATGGAGTCCGCGTGCTTGTCGTTGATGACAACGCGACCAATCGCGATGTCTTTGTACAGATGCTCAAGTCCTGGGGCTGCGAGGCGGAGACGGCATGCGGCCCCGAGGAGGCGCTCGCGACGCTGCATAAGGCATCCCGGGAAGGGCGGCCGTTCCATGCCGCTCTTCTGGACCTCATGATGCCCGCGATGGACGGCGAGACGCTGGCCAGGATCGTACGGGACGATCCGGCCATCCGCGGCGTCAGGCTCATCCTCCTGTCCTCGTGGGGCAACCGTGACCGGCAGGGACAGGTTGACGATGGATTGTTCGAGGCGCGGCTGACCAAGCCGGTAAGGAGCGCCATATTGCGGGCCGCGCTGGTCGAGGCGGTCAGGAAAGGGGGGCGTGCCGATGCCCCGGCGACGTGGACCTCCACCGATGGCGGCGGGGCGGAACCGGTGCGCGTCGCGGTGCCTCCGCAAGTGCAACCCATGGCCGCGGCCCAGGCGTCGCACGAAACGGGGACCATCGCAGGCAGCTCCGGACGCGGAACGTCGGTCGCCGGCGGAAGCGGCGTTCCGGACGGCGGGATTGCCTCGCGGAAGGAGGCTGAGGCGCATGTTCCGGCCTGCGCTAATCCGCCAGCTGCGGCGTGCGGCGACGCTTCCGAACCGGGCGGCCGGGATGTCCGTCGCGACCGCGGCATATATGACCGGGATCCGGCGGCCTGCCGGCATCCGGCACATTCTTCCACGAACAGGTATTCCGGAAGTCACGGGCAGCCCAACGTGTGCATGGGAGGAGGCAACCGGCCCCGGATACTGGTAGTCGAGGATAACATAGTCAACCGCGAGGTCGCGGTGCGGATACTGGAGAAGCTCGGCTACAGAACAGACACCGCCGCTAACGGCCGCGAGGCCGTCGAGGCGGTGCGGAAGATACCTTATGATCTCATCCTGATGGACGTTCAGATGCCGGAGATGGACGGCTTCCGCGCCACCAGCCTGATCCGGCGCTACGAAAGCGTCGTAGGCCGACACACTCCCGTAGTGGCCATGACCGCGCATGCGCTGCAGGGCGACAGAGAAAAATGCATGGAAGCGGGCATGGACGACTACATCCCGAAGCCGGTGACGCGCGAAACTCTGGCGAGCGTCGTGGGCCGCCTCCTGGCCGCCTCTGCTTCGATATCGAAGGGCGCGGCCGCTTCGGGCGGAGGACGCCGTCCGGCCCCGGCTCTTCTCCCCGGTTCGGTGCCGCGGCAGCCCGCGCCGGCGGACGGCAGCGCACCCGCGCCTGCGGCGCCCGAAGCGCCTCCGTTCGAGATACGGGAGCTTCTCGACAGGCTGGACGGCGACATGGCCGCCTGCGAAAGGCTCGCGAGACTGTTCGCAGAGGACTTCGCGGCGCGCATGGAGGAGCTCAGGGCGGCTATCGAGAAAGGAGACGCGCGGAGGGTCGAACGGGAGGCGCACACGATGAAAGGATCGGCAGCCAACTTCGCCGCACGCGGGCTTTACGGGTCGGCGCTGGAAGTCGAGACGGCGGCAAGAGAGGGGAGGCTGAGCGATGCGCGGGCCGCTCTTCTGGCGCTGGCGACCGAGTTCAGGCGCGTCGAGGATTGCATCCGCGCTGCATTCGTTTCCTGCAGAAGGGGCGCTGAGCCATGAAGATACTGATCGCCGAAGACGACGCTGTCAGCCGCCACATGCTGGAAGAGATAGTGACCGCTTGCGGCTACGAAGTCAGGTTGGCGGCGGATGGGATGGAGGCGTGGCGTATCCTAATGTCGGAGGATTCCTTCAAAATGCTGCTCCTGGACTGGATGATGCCCGGCATAGACGGGACGGAGATATGCCGCCGCATCAGGAGCGACAGGAAAAGGAACCAGCCTTACATAATTCTGGTGACGGCCAGAGTCGGCAAGAGCGATCTCGTGACGGGTCTCGACTCCGGCGCCAACGACTACCTGACGAAGCCGTACGACGTAAGGGAATTGCGGGCCAGGATAAACGTGGGGCGGAGGATGCTGGAGCTGCAGGATGCGCTGGCCGAGCGCGTCCGCCAGCTCGAAGAAGCCCTCGCGCACGTCAAAACGCTGCAGGGCATCCTTCCTATCTGCATGCATTGCCACAAAATACGCAACGACGCGGATGCATGGGAGCGGATAGAGAAGTACATATCGGAGCATTCTGACGCCAGGTTCAGTCATGGGATATGCCCGGAGTGCATGAAGAAATACTATCCGGACGTGCCGATGCCCGAAGACCCATCGCGGGAAGCCAAGGGCACGTGAGACGAAGGGCCCGTCCGGAAACCCTCCGACCCTATCCGGCGTGACGCTGCGGAAGGCAATTGGTTGCCGCGTTCGGGCGGCGTTACTGCAGTGGCGCGCCTGAATGGAGCAACAGTGGCGTTGCTGCAAATGGGACCGCCCTGTCCGCGTAATTGTTTGCCGCGTTCAGGAGGTGGCCTCTATTTGCAGTGGCGCGTCCGAACGGGCTGACAATGGCGCTGCAAATGGGTCCGCCCTGTCCGCTGCGGCTCAACACAGGAACACGGCAAACAATTACCTGTCCGCTGCATCCCACATACGGACACGGCAAACAGTTACTGCGGAAACCCGGCCGCAGCATGTCTTTTGAACAGGCACAAAAGCTGCCAAGGGGGAACGGGCGCGCGGAGCGTACGGCCGGTTCCGGCTCAGATCTCATCCGGAAAACCTTCCACTGGGGAAGCAGCCAGCCTCGGCCGCAAGCTCTGCGCCCAGGTTTTGGGAAAGGCTCTTATAGCCTGGTCAGGTGCCTTGGGCGCAGAGCCGTAGGCTTCGTCGCAGCAGGTTTTCGGGTAGGCCCTAGGGGAGGGGAGAGGAGGGCGTCAAACGGGTCGCCGTATGAACGGGATTTTCCCCGGACCCTGCAGTCGCAGCCCAACCGCCGCGCGTCAGGGATGTAATTGTTTGTCGTACCCATATGTTATTGGCGCAGCGCCTGGGCGTATCTGCTTAGTGCCTGTCCAAAAACTTCCTGCCGGACAGTGGGGATCGCTGAGCGTATAAGTTGCGCGCCGGAGGTTTTCGGACAGGTTCTTATTATGGCACCGTTTGTTGTCCCGTTCGGGCGCACCGCTAGCACCACTATAAACGGCAGCCGCAACCTGAATGCGACAAACAATCACTCGGGGGGATCGCCGGCAGCGGGCGCGTCGGGGCGGCAGCTTCAGGGCAGGTCCACGGCTCCCTCTCCGGCCTTTTTCTCTTCGACAGGAGCTGCCTTTCCCCCTTCTCTCTTCGTCGCCGGTTCCTTCCCGGTTCCGGCAGATGCCGGAGTCTTGGCAGGGGTGCTTCCGGCTTTGGGCGCTACGCCACTCTTCGATGCTGGCTCCGTTCCCGCACTTTTAGAACTCATGGTATCCGGCCCGGCAGGTGCAGCATCCGTTTTTGGCGACGCCCCGTCTGTCTTTGGGGTGCCCGCGCCGGCGGCGGCGAGCTCCTCCTCGGCCTTCTGCCTGAAGGCGCTGTCCGGAAACTCCTCGACGACAGTCTTCCAGTGCCTTACCGCCCGCTCCATCGCGTCCTTCTCGACGTCTTTCAGTCTCTTGCAACATATGCCGACCATGTAGTTCGCCTTCGCGAGGAATTCCTGGTTGTCGAAGTATTCGACGATCACCCGCAGATACTTATCTCTGGCCTCGGCGAACTTGAACCGCGCCCCCTGTTCGCCCTCAAGTATCCCCTCGGCCTCGCGCTGGAGCGCAAGCCCGAACAGCGCGTCCCCCATGCCTATGTAGGCGCCCGGCAATCCGGCCTGAAGGTCCGGGCTGAGCGACCTCTTGTAGTCCTCCACGATGCGGTTGCAGTACATGAGCACCTCGTCGAAGCGCTGCATGCCTATCAGCGCCTCCCGGATCAGTTCCTTGGCCTCCGCCTGAATATCCTGGTTCTCCATCCGGCACATGGATATCACCGACTGGGCCACGCTCCGCACGCGGTCGTAGTCGCCCTTCCCCCTTTCCTTGAGTTCGGCGTCCGCGCGTCTCAGACACATTCTGGCGCGGGCCAGCTCGCACAGGGCCAGCTGACGGTCGGCGAACCTGGAATAGTCCACGGAGATGTTCTTGACCTCGTCCTTGTACTCCTGAAACCGCTTCCTTGCCGCATCCAGCGCCTTCTCGGCCTCCGCAAAATTCTTTTCCTCGGCGTAGCACAGGGCGATCCTGGTCATGGCTTCGAACAGGAACCGCGACTTCGGGTTGGCTTCGATCGCCATCGTCAGATGTTCTCGCGCCTTGGCGTACTCGCCAGTCTCGTATTCGCAGTAGCCGAGCCAGAAATAGGCGTATTCCCTGCCCCACGGTTCCTTGCCCACCCGCCGCGTCTTCTTGTCTATCTGGTCCTTCTCCAGCGCTTCCCGCAGTCTTTCGACGGCCTTCGCCCATCTTCCCTTGCGGATGTTGTACATCGCCTTCAGGTAATAGTCCTCCTTCGTCGTGGCGTCGGCGTATTCGATTTCCTTCACATCGAAGGCTCTGATGGATGCGGTCATTCTGTGCGTCTTGTATTTCACTTCGATGTAGTTATCCTGGAGTATCTGGACTCCCTCCAGTTCCGATCCGTCCTGTCTGCGGATTATGTCGCCGGCGGATTCCTCCTTGACATCCACGCACCATCCCGCCGGGGTGACGGCCAGCGTAATCGCCGCCACCATCCACCGGATGCCCGTCGAAATGCGGCGGTTATCCATTTGCTGTCATTCTCCTTTCGCGTGCGACGGCCCCGTCTTCGCCCGCGGAACGCTCCGGGACCGGGCCGCCGCTCTCCCGGCGAGCCGCACATCTCCTGGCGGCGCGATCCTTCTCAATTCCCATCGGTTTTCCCGGACGCGGATTCCTTCCCGGCGGCGCCCGGTTCCGCGCCGGCCTTCTTTTCTTCGGCCTTCCCCGCATCGTCCGGGGCCTTGCTGCCGTCCCTGACGCCGGTATCGTCCTTCTTCTCCCCCCACAGTTCTTTCGTCAGCCTGGTTATCTCGGCGATGCGTTCCTGGAGCAGCTTGCCCTTTTCCTCGGCAGCGGCCTTTTCCTTATCCGTTTTCGCCAGCGCCTTCCAGCCTTCGATCGCCCTTTCCTGCGCGATCCGCGCCCCCTCCAGGAATTTCTTCGTCAGCACCTTTTCCCTGTCGGGGAAGGTCTTGTAATCCTGGAAGACCGCCCACGCCCTGTCGGCGAAATTGGTCCACCAGACGGGAATCAGCATTTCCTTCTCTCTGGGCGTGTTGTAGTACATGCGGAAGAGCTGCTCGAACGGCTCATAATCCTCCTCGGCCCTGGTCTTCGGGCGGTAGGTGAGCTTCGGGGCCGCCGTCGTTTTCGCTATTTCAAGCTTCGGCGCTCCGGCCTCGTAGCACTTCTTCAGAAAGACCTCGATGTCAGGCCAGTGCTTCTTGACGTAGGCGGACTCGAGTCCCACGGTTACCAGCAGGTGGTGCGGGTAGGTGACGGCCTCCCGGTAGTTGCCTTGTTCGAAGTAGCATTTGGATATCGCCTTGCTGACCCGCGGGAACAGGTCGGTGTCCTGCGGGCAATCCTTCTTTATGGACCAGTATATCTCGATGGCCCGCTGGTATTCCCCCATCGCCTGCAATATCTCGGCCCGCTTCAGCTCCATCTCGGGGACATTGCCGTACTCGTTGAGCAGCAGTTCGATCTGTTTCTGTGCTATGTCGGCGTATTTTCTGAACGTTTCCTTGTCTTCCTTCTTCTTGGCCTGGGATGCCAGTTCAAGCGCCACTTCGGAAAGTACGTCGCGGACCGTCAGTATCTTCACTCGGAAGTCTATCTCGTCCAGTATCTTCTGGAGGTAGCTCCTGCCCGGTTCGGGCCCGAACTCCGGGCGGTTCGTCTGGCATTCCGGATATTCCTTGCGTATTTCCTCGATCTTCTTCCTGGCCTTTACGTAATCGCGGTCGAACCTGTCGCCCGGCGGACGGTTCCTGGGGTCCTGCCTGTACCGCGCCGGGTCGTGGTAGAGCAGATCCAGCGCAACCTCATGATCCTGCTTGCACCTGTTTGTCTTGTCGAAGTCGTTGAGGCGTATGATGGCCCTGAATTTCTGGTTGTACTGGGCCCAGGTGACGTCAGGCAGGATGCGGTTGTCTCCGTCCGGGTCGTACACCTCGATCGCCTTGGTCAGCATCTCCAGCGCCTTCTCGTAATTCCCGGTGCGCCGGTAGCGTTCCGCCAGGGCGCCCATCTCGTCCAGCGTCAGCTTATCGCCGTCCCTTTCCTTAAGTAGCAGGACCTTCTCCTGCCATTCGGCCGCCTTCCGGTCCGTGGCGTTGACCAGCGCCTCGTCCGGCGGGGTCTCCGCCTGGGCCTTCTGGGTTATTTCGATGTACCTGGCGGCAAGCATCTGCTGCACGTACTTGTGCCGCCTGGGATCGTCCTTGAATTCGTCCACCATCGCCTCGACCTCGCCGGCGATGGCCGCCGCCTCCTTCGGCGCTTTAATCGCGGCCAGCTCCAGCTTCGCCTTGACCTTCTCGTAAAGCAGCCTGCCCCTCTGGTCGCCCTTCTGATCCGGCGGCGGAGGGTTGGCCTTTTCGTGCTCGAGGTACTGGTCCGTCAGAGCGAAGGCCCTGTCGTAATCGTCCAGCCCGTAGGCCATCATGGCGCGGTAGAATTTCGTCCGCCCGATGTTGTTCCGGCGCCGCTCGCGCCCGGCCTCGTCCACCCGCGGATTTTTCGCCGCCTCTTCGAACTTATCGAAGAACCCCGATGCCATGGCGGCGTATTCTTTGAGCTTCGCGGGCTTTTCTTCCTTCTTGAGGCCGATGCGGTCGTTCTGGACGAGGCTGAAGAGCATATACGCGCAGACCGACCGCAGGAACATCGCCTCCTCATAATCCGGTTCATTCGTCCCGACCTGCCCGAACTCCGCTATCGCCTCTTCATACAATTTCT
This sequence comes from Planctomycetota bacterium, assembly GCA_026417845.1. Lineage (GTDB taxonomy): Bacteria > Planctomycetota > SZUA-567 > H5-PLA8 > CALKMO01 > CALKMO01. Next base: position 13,092 of record JAOACM010000057.1, read on the forward strand.
TTACGTCAAGGTAAGTCTTGGCTGCGAGGTCTTCCTTGCCCTGCTTCTTGAAGTCCTGAGCCGCCTCCATCAGGTTGCCGGCCTCAGTCATCTTCAGCCTGGCCGAAGCCGACTTGCCCTGGGCCGGGTCCACCTTCCCCATTACCTGAACGTAAAGCCATCCATTGAACTGCGACGGGTTGCGCCGCTTGTTTTCGGCGACGGCTATCCTGGCGTTGTTCCTGCACTGTTCGTAGTTCGAGGCAAGCTCTGCGAACAATCCCTTCCCATAGGCCGGAGGGAGGACGTTCGTCAGCTTTTTTATCGTTTCTTCGGTGAATTTCTCCTGGCCGGTCAGGGGATCCTTGGCAAGCGCGACGCCGGCCACCTTCGGTCCCAGTTTCGGATCGTTCCTGATCATTGCGAAGACGTTTGCGTCGTTGAAGTTTTCGATGCCGGCCATGCAGGCTATGACCGCCTCATGCGTAGCGCCGAGCTTGTAGAATGCCAGCCCCATCCGCGCCCAGCATTGCGGCTCGACGCGCAGCCTTACGTTCAGCGGGGTCCCTTTTGCCCTGGCCAGTGTTATGGTCCTGCGGAAGTATTCCACCGCGAAGCCCAACTGGCGCCGGGCCTCGGCCATGAGCGTCTCCGCCTGCGCCTTGTCCTTGTCCTCCACGGACTTGCATTTAGCGTGCGCCTCGGATCCGAGGCTGTAATATCCATTGGCTGCCTCGAACCACAGATCGGGCGGCAGCGACAGCTTACGCCGCTCCTTGGC
>JAOACM010000575.1 GCA_026417845.1 Planctomycetota bacterium
AAGGGAAGGACAAGGCGACGATATTCGCCCTGACGGCCTCCGGCGGATGATCATAACGGCCACGGCGCGGCCGCCCCAGCCTCTTATCCCGCCGCGGGGTGGGATCGTCCTCCGGACCCGGCGGAGGACTGGCCGCCGCTTTCTGTTCTATCCGGTCGCAAGAAGGCGGATCGGGGACGCGTGAAGGGAAGGCGCAATACGGCGAGCGTTCGCCCGTGACCATCTTCCGGAGGCGCGGAGGGCAGGGATATGAAAAACGGCGTTCCGGGACCATGGCTGTTCCGCGCCGTCGCGCTCCTGCTCCCGCTTGCAGCATCCTGTGAAACCGGGACGTCGGGGGAGTCGCCCCCGACGATCAATCCCAGGCTTAAAGACGCCCCGCCCAACACGTGGGTGAGGCTGGCCGAAGAACAGACCGGGGCGCGCGCCTGGCCGATGTTCCATTTCGATCCGGCGGGCGGCAGGTTCGTGACGAGCGGAGGAGTGCCGAAGGGGCCGGCGCATTTCGATACCGAGACCTTCGACCCGGCGGAGGGCCGGTGGCGGAACGCGTATCCGGCTGGCGCGCCATACGGGAACGAATCCGGGCCCTCGGACGCCCCGGGCGTTCCGTTCCGGGAAAACGAGCTTCCCCTCAAGGCCGATGCGAACGGGGTCGTCAGGCTGGTCCGCGGGCTCAATCCTTATGTCTGGGACCCCGGTTTCTTCCACCAGTCGGCGCGATGCCCTGCCGACGGGAAGTTCTACGCGTACTTATTCGACGCCACGATACGCCTCGATCCCGCCACGTGGCGCTGGGAAGACCTGAAGGTTCCAAGATTCAGCAAGGGGCGCAATTCCTGGCTGCTCTACGGCTCCATGGCGTGGGATCCGGTCAACGGGGAACTCGTGTTCATCGGGGGCACCAGCGACGAACCCGGCGGCACGCCGGGAACGTGGACCTTCGCGCCGGCCGCCGGGCAATGGAAAAGGCTCGCGTCCGGGTCCGCGGCGATGCGCGGACTGGGCGTCGAGGCCGAGGCGGCGCGCGCGGCCGCCGCGGCGTTCGTAAACGCGTGCAGGAACAGGTTCTACCTGACCGAGAGCGATGCGGAATCGAAGCAGGACCTGGCCGGGCGCGGCGCGGAGGTCTCCGCGACCGTCGAAAAGCTGCTCGCCGCCATCAGGGGGGCCGCTCTGGAAGGGCGCGAACGGAGGGCGGCAGCGGTGGCTGGGGAGACGATTGGGATGGTGGCCGCGGCGTTAAGGAAACTGGCCGCGGAAATCAGAGGAGGCGTATCGGCCGGGGCGCTCGTGGAGGGCGAGGCGGCGGTCGCGCTTGTGGAGCGTGCCTGCATGGCCTTGGATGTCGAACCCCGCGGCCGCGCCGCCTCCCCGGCGGTAACCTGCTTCGGCAGGGACAGGATCGTGCTTTTCGGGGGCTGCAGGTTCGACGGATACCTGGCTGACACCTGGGTCTACGACTGCAGGGCGCGCTCGTGGGAGCAGCGGTGGCCGAAGCTCTCCCCCGCTCCGCGTGCCGGCCACATCATGGCCTGGCTCCCGAAGAGCGGCAGGGTCGTCCTGTACGGCGCGACGCCTTTCCATGCCGGCTACAACATCCCTCACGGAAACGCCCGGCCGCCGCAGGACCTCTGGGCCTACGATGTGGACGCGGACGAGTGGAAACTCCTGGCTCTTCCATCGAAGGACTCCCCGCTCGATGCGCGCGGCGACGCCGATTCCAATGACATCCTCGTGGCCATCGGTTCGGATCCGCGAAAGGCCGAATCCAGGGTGACGTGGGGGATGAGAGTGGACCCGGGCGTCCCGGACGCCGGGCGGGAAAAGGCCGGAGTCCCGCCGGGGACCGTCGCCAGGGTTTTCGATACCCCGTCCGACTATGATCGCGCGGCGAAGCCGGACCCGGACGCGGTGGCGAAACTCCTTAGGGACCTTCCCCCCAACCGATGGACCGCCATGCCAAAACCGCCGAAGCCTCCGAACTCGCATCCCTGGGGCACCTGCCTTTACGACACTGCGCGCCGCCAGTGGATTTCCTTCGGCGGGGGGCACAGCGGGGCGCACTTCAACGACGTGGCCCATTACGGCGTGCGGACGGCGGCGTGGAGCTGCGGCTACGGAGAGGAGTACCCCTACGCCAACGCCAGCTTCAGGGCGTTCTTCAACCAGACCTTCCGCAACCGCCCGACCGTACCCACCCACCTGTGGGACGCGGCGGCCTTCGATCCGCCGTCGGGCAAGTGCGTGTATTGCATCCGCGGCGCCACGTGGGTGTACGACCCGGCGAGGCGGGAATGGGAATATCCCCCTGCGCCCCCGCCGTGCCAGGCCGGCGAGCTTAATTGCGCCCTCGCCGATACCCCGAAAGGGGCGGTATGCTGGGCCTCCGGCGCCCTGTACCTTTTCGACGCTGCGGCCGGGAAGTGGGATAAACTCCCCCTATCCGGCGAAAGTCCGGGCCAGGCCTACGGCGACACCGGCGGCATATGCTACGACTCGAAGCGCGACTGCCTGTGGCTCGCCCACAACGGCAGCCCCATGCTGCGCTACGACATGAAAACCGGCCGCATGGAGAAACATGCCGCGCCCGGCGTTCCGGAAAACATATGGA
>JAOACM010000576.1 GCA_026417845.1 Planctomycetota bacterium
GGATGGATGCGCGCAGGTTTTGCCACCGGCTCTCTCTGAAAGCGCCTGGGATAAAAATCGCAAAAAACGCAACTCTGCTGGAGCCTGTTCGCTCTGGAGGGCTGGGACAAGTCCCCTCGCCGCCCGCGTAAATCTCCCTCCCCTGCCAGGGTCGTTGCAACCGGCCCCGGGAAGGCGCGTTCATTTTTCGAACGCGAGCGCGCCGAAACAGTCCGGCAGGTGGAAGTTCAGCGCACTGACGGGCGACCAGGATGCCCAGTGCGGATGCGAGGTCCCATCGGCGCACTTGTAGAAATTGCCTGTCCATCTCTGCCCGGCGACCGGTCCCAGCGGGCCGACGTACTTTTCCAGGAGCGCCAGCGGCACGAAAAGTTCATTCACCCACGTAACAGGTCCGGTTATTTCCCCGGCGACAACCGCCGGCATCGAGTGGTAGACGCCTACCTTCGCGCCGTCCTCCGGCGGCAGACGCCTGAACTTCCGGAACCCGTCCTTCGTGCGCGTCGGGTCCTCTATATACGAACACAGCAGCGCGCCGCCGCAGTTGGTCTCGAAGTTGAAATAGCCCTTGTCCTGCTTCGGCCGGACGAAGAACTCGACGCAACTGTCCCGGCACACCATGCCATTATATTCCGTTACCAGGCTTTTGACGTATCTGTCCTCGACACGGAATATGACGCGGATGTCCTCATCGTCGTAAACGACTTTAAAAAGCGTCCGCGGCCTGTGGTCGCTCCCTTCCGGCCTGAAACAGGCAATCTCCCCTACCTCCGCGCGTTTCCAGGCCTCACCATCCCATTTTCCGTCGAGCTTTTCCTTCGCCGCAGCCTTCCGAACGATGTACTCCATCTCAGCCTCCCCTCTCCTGCCGCTGCGCGACCGCATCGGTGCGACGCGGGAATTGCCCGTAATTGTTTGCCAATTTCAGGCAGCGACTCGCGCGAAGCGGGGCGACAACGGCGCGCCACGAACCAGTGTGCTCCATCCCCTGTGCCCCGACATCAGTGCGCGGTAAACAATTACTAATCGCCCGCTATTCGTGCTTGCCAGGCTCCCGGATTCCCAGCTCCGGATGCCGCCGATCCTTCCACCCACCCCGTAATTGTTTGCCGCCCCGTATGTGTGGGGCGGTATATATGGCGGCGCTATTTGTTCCGCTTGAGCGCATCACTACAGGTAACATCCCCAGCCTGAACCCGGTGGACAATACCCGCCCCCAGGGGAATCCCGTATGTGGCCCGGCGCGGCGGGCGAGGCTGGCCGGATCGCCCCGCCCGGTCCGGCTCAGCGTTCAATGCCATCCCGCGCCTTCACACCCGCATCGTAATAATGCTTTACGTTCCGCATCTCCGTTACGAGGTCCGCAGCCTCGACCAGCTCGCGGGGCGCTCCGCGGCCCGTGCATATCACTTCCATGCCGGCCGGCTTCAAGCGGAGTGTCTCCAGTACCTGGCCGGCATCTAAAAGCCCCAGTTTCATGGCGATGTTGATTTCGTCCAGTACGAGGACATCCAGCCCGGCGAATGCCGGCCCGGGTCCGTCTCCCGGCGCAGTCTCGCAACTGGCCCCGCCGTTCCCGGATCCCCCCCGCTCATGGCTGGAGCAGTACAGCCCGTCCGCCGCCATTCCCGCGCTTCCCTTCCGTCGCCTGGCCCCCATCCGCTCGGATGGCCCTCCGGTCGCGAACATGCGCCGGACGAAATCGAGGCCGCTCTCGGCCGCCTTTTTATCTTCTGGCGACGGTTCGCCTCTTATAAAGCACCCCCTTCCGAACTGGCGGACCGGAACTCCCAGACGCCTGAGCATCCGGATTTCAGAGTATTCCATGCTCTTGATGAACTGGACCACCCCGGCGCGGAGGCCGGCGCCGAGCGCCCGCAGCACCAGCCCGAGCGCGGCGGTGGTCTTGCCCTTGCCTTCGCCGGTGTAGACATGGATGTAACCGCGGTCCATCGCCCAGGTTCCCCGCGCCCGGTCGCCGGAAAACCGCATCTCCGGCTGCCTGCTGCCGTCCGCCTCCGCGATCGCCGGAATCTAACCGATGTTTCCGGTCCCGTCCCTGAAACCACCGACGGAAGGGATGCGCGCGCCCCTTCCTCCTTTGCGGCCGCCGCGCCGCTTCTTCCTGACGGTTCCCTGGAGCAGGCGGAGAGCCGGAGCCGACGGCAGCTTTCCGCGAAGCTCCAGTATGCGATCCCTGAGCATCGCGGCCTCCTCGAAACGCAGCTCGCCCGCCAGCCTGTGCATCTCCGCCTCCAGCTCCGCCAGCTCCCCGGCCCTTTCTATCATCTCGCGACTGAGGCCCGTCGCCCTTTCCTCGGCCTCGCGCTGTTTCAGCACTTCCTCGATCCCGGCCTTTATAGCCTTCCTGACCGTCTGAGGAGTTATCCCGTGGCGCCTGTTGTATTCGAGCTGTTTCTCGCGGCGGCGCTCGCATTCCCGGATCGTGTCGCGCATCGCCGGTGTGATCCCGTCAGCGAACAGGATTATGCTCCCGTTGACGTTCCGCGCCGCCCTGCCGATGGTCTGTATGAGGCTGGTCTGGCTTCGCAGGAACCCCTCCTTGTCGGCGTCCAGCACGGCGACGAGCGAGACCTCCGGCAGGTCCAGTCC
>JAOACM010000577.1 GCA_026417845.1 Planctomycetota bacterium
CCTTTCGGCCCTTCTCTCGCCACCTCTCTCCCTCGCGACGCCCGGGCCTCTTTCTCCACCCCCTCCGCCTTCCCTGCCCGGCCCCGTGGCATCCCCGGCCCGTCCGGGCGGACAGGCAGTCACCGCCGCGAAAAAGACCGCGATCAGCAACGCTCCAGACTTCGTCATCGCCGTTCCTCCTTACGCTCCAAGGGTCGCGGGAGCCGCGCCGGACCCGGCGTTCCCCGCTCGCCGCCCATGCCTCGCCCCTGAAAAATCCCGCCCTCGCGGGCCTCTCCTGAATGTGCGGTTGATCGCTCCGCCGCATCCAAACATCCAGTCGCAGGAAGCGCCTGCCGCCGCAAGCCTTGCAATCTGGCCCGCTCCCGCCCCCGTCACATCCATGATCGCGGGTCAATTTCCCCGCGGCATCCTTCGCGGACGGTGGTTGCCGCCCGCCGGAGACGTTTCGCGCGCACGGCAGGCGGCTCGCCGGTCCCGTCCGATGAGAGAGCGGCGAGTCTCCTCTCGTGCGCTTCCAGCAGCCTCTTGACCCGCCTTTTCCGCTCCTCGATGCCCGAGCGTTCGTCGCTCCCGGCCGCAGCCGCCATTGCGGCGTCGAAGGCCGCCAGATCGCGCCGGTAGTTTTCCACCGTTCTTGCGTAGAGGTCCCTGTCGCTGCGGCGGCTCTCCGCCCCGCGCGCCGCCGCCTCCTTTTCCATCGCGTGCGCCCGTTCCTCGGCGCGCCCCACGAATTCCGTCCACGCCTCAACCGGGAACCCCGTCACGTAGAGCCGGCCTTCGTCCAGGAAAAACTCGCCGCCCATGCCGGCATCGCGGACGAGGGCCGACCCCTTCAGTACCACGATCAGCCCCTGGCCCCAGCCTTCGTCCGCCGGAAGGCCCGGACCCGAAGCTTCCCGGAACATCATCGTCAGCCCCTTTATCTCTGCCTCCATCGTCTCCGATTTCAGCACCAGCGGCGAGCTCCCGGGCTCATAAGCGTAGAGCGTACCGCACCTGAGGTTCAGCGCCGGTCTCGCCACGGGCTCCGGCACATCGAATTCCGATCCTTTCGCCACCTTCACGAGGCTCTCCGTATCCTCGCGCCGCAGCCGGAGCACCGCATCGGAGAAAGGCGGGACCCGATATCTCTTCCCGGCCTCGACCCGCTCGACCGGCGCCCCGCCTTCGCTCAGCAGCAGGCCGCGACCGACCACCGGAAGAGGCCGCGTTCCGCATGTGGCGGAAGAACCCCCGTCGTGCCGGAGGGGCGCCGCTGCCAGCCACGCGATCACGGCAAGCATCGCCAGCGCTGCCGCCGAGACGAGCGCCAACACCGTCCTCCGCCTCCCGCCAGCATCGGAAGCGAACACCCTCAGCGATACCGTGGCGGCGGTACGCGGCCCGGCGGCCGGATCGCCGGAAGCAGGATCGCCGGATGCCGGGCAGGCCGCCCCGCGCCTGGGCAACGTGGCCATCACCCCGGCGACGAAAGAATCCGACGGCCGCGCGCGCAGGAATGCCTCCCGGAGGAGACCCTCGATCTCCCGTGCTTCCCCGATGGCCGCCTCATCGCCAGGAGGTAAAGCCGGCGGAATCGCGCCGGCGGGACCTTCACCGTCGGTCAGTTCCAGGTACCGCGCGACGGCTTCAGCGGAATCCGCCTCAGGTTCGCGCCACTCGATTCTGTCGGCGCCATCAGGCCGCATATCCCGACTCCTCCCCTTCCCTCCTACCAGACAAGGAACATCCTGCCTGAACGCTTGCTGCGAAAATTTTTTCTGGAGACCGGACGCTCCATCCCCCATCGCTCCGACGCCATCCGCTATCGCCCGTCGCGACCATCCGGAGGAGCGGCGGGGCGCCCCCCGTATCCGCCGTAACAGCCCGACCGCAGCCATTTGTCCGCCGGAGGATCCACAGATCCTACCGCAAGCCCGCCCGCCTGGCGGCCTCGCGCAACTGGAGCAGGGCGCGGGAAAGCCTGCTCGTGACGGTGCCGACCGGCACTCCTTCCATCTCGGCTATCTCCCTGCAGCTCAACCCCTGCCTGTATTTCAGCAATACCGTGTGCCTCGCCGGCTCCGGCAGCCGCTCCACCAGTTCCAGAACGCAAGCCGCCCGCAAGTCCTCTTCTCCTGCCGCCCTATCCTCCACATCGCCGGGTTTCCCGGGCAGAATCTCCTCAACCTTCGAGCGCCTGCCCGAACGAAGCGTTTCCCGCGACGAGTAATTTCTCGCGATCTGCAGTATCCACGCCCCGAAGCTTTCGGGCGAACGGAGGCGGGCCAAGGCACCGTACGCTCTCAGGAATACTTCCTGAGCCGCGTCCTCCGCCAGATGCGGATCCTTCAGGTAGCCAAACGCCACCGCGTAAACCAGCCCCTTATACTTTTCGACCAGATCAGCAAATCTTTCGATTCTTCCGGAAAGGACATCCCTGACCGCCTGAGCATCGAAGATGTCGGATCGGGGCGCCGGAGAGGCGTCCCTTCCGTCGGTTGCGAGCGGTGCTGGGGCTGTCTCTTATACACATCT
>JAOACM010000578.1 GCA_026417845.1 Planctomycetota bacterium
GATTGGAACCGCCAGCCGAATGCGCCAGTATGCGTGCGACCGCCGACGAGACCTCCGCCGCCGTGTACGCCGGTATGCGCCCTACGGCCACCTCCGGATATCCGTTGCCCAGATCGCCGTACATCGGATCGCCGTTGACCTCGCCGAAGCGGCTGGTCGCGACCAGTACCGTCGGGCACATCATGTCCATGTTCTGGCCCAGGTAATTCCTGTAATCGAACGATGTCCTGCCCAGCAGCAGCAGGAACTTCGGCCTGACCGTCATGACGGCGTTCCTTATCCCGCCCGGGCCGTACCTGCCGAAGCCATGGGCATCAAAGAGCCTTTCCTGGTCGGCGAACGCGGTTTTCATGCCCTCGGCCGCGCGCGCCTCCAGCAGCGGCGCTACGGCTTCTCCGAAGGACGCGGGGCCTGCCGCGAGGTAATCGAGCGGCCCGGCGAGGGGCTCGATCCGCCGCGCCTCCACCGACACCGGCGTCGCCTCGCCGCCCTTCGGGCATATCGCGTACCTGCCGGCCTTGGAGGCGAGGAACCGGACCGTCCAGGATCCATCCGGGCCCTCTCTGGATGCCCACGGCACGCCGGATACGTCCGTCGGGTCGTCCACGCGGACCGCCCAGACCTCGCCTGACGGGAGCCCCGATACCTCGTACACCCCCCTGCGCGAGGCCGACACTTCGAACGTGCCGCCGCCCCATACCAGATCCTGCCGGTACTCGACGATCAGCGAATGCAGGAACGAGAAGACGCGCCTGCCGGAGGCAAGCGAAGGCGTACGCAGAACTATCGAGTTGACCCCGTCCCTCAGAGTTTTCCGCGGGACATCGAATGTCAACGAGAGCATCTTCCCGCCGCCGTCCCACGACGCGGTGCCGACGAGGGAATCGTTGACTGTCACATGCAGCGAGTGGTCCGGATTCTCCTCCGGCACGTCGGACTGGCTGAACAGAACGACCGTAAGTTTCCCCGATCCGTCAGCCGGAGCGCGCAGCGTAATCGGGAACTCGTGCGTCGTGCCGCCCGACAGGAACTTCGAGCTGAACCACGGCGGGTAGCTGTAAGGCATCAGCGCAGCATCCCACTGGTAGTAAACGTCATGGAAGTCTATCGTCGCCGTGGCCACATGTTCCGTTACCGTCTTCCTGCCGCTCGCGAACAGCCCTTCGGATTTTTTCTCTCCGGCCTCGCGTGTAGGCGAGGAATCCGCGAGCAGGAAGAAGGCGTCTTTGTCGGTATAGGCGTCTTCGTAACCTGGAGCCCAGAGAACCAGCCCGTTTCCATCGGCCGCGACCGTCCGGATGGCCTCGCCCTCGCGCAGGACCCTGACGCGGAGCGGATCGAATCCGGCCGGTATATCCGCCGCATCCACACGAACCATGCCGCGTCCCTTCGTCACGATCTTTACGGCATCGGCCGGTCCGATATTCGCCTTTGCGGATGCCATGGCGGCCTTCGCCGCCGAGGGACCGGCGCCGGTGAGGACGCCGCGGGACGCTGCCGTGGCGCCGACCGGGGGCGCATGCGAAGGCCTGACGACCTCCACCTCTATCGGCGCCAGAGAGCGCCCCGCCGCGATGGCCTCTGCGACCTTGAGGCGGACCGCCTCTCCCTTCGCGGCCTCCGCCGCCTCGCGCACGCGGTCTGCCGCCGCGGAAAACCCGCCCATCCCGGTCGAAACAGCGGCCGCGAGCGGCGAGACCCACGGCGGAATCGTGGCGGCCTTCGCGGTCTTCCCGTAGAACTCGCTCTCCCCGCGCGAACTTTCGCTCTCCAGCCGGTACTCGAACGCTCCATATGCGAAGGCATCCAGCCATGCATATTCCTTCGGATTCGGGTTGGTTGCCCGGCCGGGGATCGGGAGCGCGTTTGCCCGCCTCCAGCCATCATCGCCCGCGCCGAGCGGCCGCCGCCAGATGTGGAATCCTGCGTTGTCGTATTCGGAGGCGCAGCGCCACCTGAGCAGTATGCCCAGTCCCTCCGCTTCTGCCTCGAACGATTCGATCGTTACAGGCGTCGGAACCACACCGTTGCCGATATTCAACCATTTGTTGACGTTATCATACCGGACCTCGAACGGCGCGCCCGGCACGATCGTCGCGAAGCCCGATCCCGGCGACCCGATGGTTCCCCAGGAGGCGAGCCTGTAAGCCACCTCGCCTGTGGAGAATCCGGGGCCAGGCAGTATCTCCAGCACAGAGCTGCCGCCCAGGGTTAGCGTGCCTGTAACGTTAAGCAGATCGTAATTCGTGCCGGCCGCGCTGCCGTCCTGCGGTCCGCCGTCGTTTATTTCGAGCTGGAGCGCGCCGCCTGGGCTGAAATTGGCGTTTGTTATGGTCAGAGTGCCGGGACCCGATCCGGGGTTGACCTTGCCGCCGGATGCCACCGCGACCGTCCCGGATATCGGGCCGGTCCCGGACAGCGTACCCGCGTTGACGCTCACCTGCCCGGTCGCGGTTACAGCCCGCATTACGGACAGCCGGACCGCGCTGGAATTCTTTGCGACGACCATGTTAGCGAACGAACCCAGCGTACCGCCCGCGCCTCCGATCGTCGCGTTCGACGCGCCGCCGAAAGTCCATGTGCCCGTGCCGGGCGTGAATGTACC
>JAOACM010000579.1 GCA_026417845.1 Planctomycetota bacterium
CCCTGCAGCTTGACTGCGGCCGCCGGACGTATAGTGCTCGTTCAGTCCGGCGGTTACGGCAAGCTCTACCTGCTCAGGATGCGAAATGATGGCACGACCGGCGGCGATCCGCTGGTGGGGGCCCTCCTGGACTCCAGGTTCGGTCCGTCCCGTCGCCAGATGCATCTGGCGCTCAGTCCCGACGGCAAGTGGATATACGTTACCAGGATCAGCAGGGGCGGCGACATAGGCGACGCCTACCGCGACGGCTGGCCCCGGTACTGGCACACGGTCTTCCGGATCCAGTGGGAAAAGGGGGCGGAGAGCGAGGCGGTTCTGGCCGGCAATCCATTCGTGGGCGAGGTCGGGCGCGATGCAAAGGCGGGGACGGGCGAGGGCGACGACGATCGGAGGCTCAACAAGCCGAAGGGGATAGCCTGCGACGTGCAGGGGCGGTTGTACGTATGCGACACGGGGAACAACCGCGTCCAGGTTTACGCGACCGACGGGGCCGAGGGGAAGGTTATCAGGAGCATCAAGGTCGGCGACCCTCAGGAGATAGCCGTCCACCATGCGACCGGCGAGATATACGTGCTTTCGTTCAAGTGCGGCGACGGCGGGTTCGTTAATCCCGGGACCGAGCTCGTAATAATGCGCTTTGGGTCGGTGGATTCTCCGGCGCTGAAACAGACCTACAAGCTGACCGCCGGCCGCGCCCACGGCGGCGAGCGGGGCAACGAGTTCATGCCGTTGATGTGTCTGGACTCATGGACCGACCCGCCGAAGCTGTGGCTCCAGACCCGGCGGGGCGTCATCCAGATATTTGCCGACCGCGGCGACAGGCTGGAGCTGCTGAACGATTTCGAGAAGGACATCGTGGCCTCGGGGATCAGGCCGTACATGCAGGGAGACGGGCGGCACAACACTCTGGCGGTGGACCCTGTCCGGGGCCACCTCTACTACCGCATGGCCTCGGCGCGGATTGATGACACCGATGGGCCGGGGAAGCTCACGCATCTGAAGTTCCCCTGCGGCTGGCAGGAGATGGAATGCGGACTGGACGGCTACCTTTACGTACGCAACCTGACTTTTCTCGCGCGGTTCGACCCCGGCAAGGCGGTCGTGTGCGAGAACGCCATCGAGTTTCCGTTCGAGGCGGAGGTGCCGTTCGACTACGGGGAAGAACAGAAGCTTCCGTGGCAGGCCAGGCCGCTGCGGGGCGTGATAAAGATAGAGGCGCTACCGGGGGCGAACGGCTTTGACAACGGCATCGGCGTCGCGCCAAACGGCGACGTGGCGGCCTTTATGAAAAACTACCGGACGGCGGAGGCCGGCATCCTGGACAACCTCGTAAAGGAAGGAGGGTACATAGACGGGAACGAGCTGGCCGCGCTCAAGAAGCAGATCGCCAACATGTTCTTCCGGCCGAAGATATTTCCGGGGCGGTTCGCGAACGCCGCCGAGCTGATAATGCGGTGGAACAAGGGCGGAGAGATGACCGGCGAGGACCTTGTTCCGGCTATGCCCAACCCGAGCTGCGGCGTCCGGCTCGACCGGCATGGCAACATCTACGTCGGCATCGGCGCGAACATGATCATGGAGGATGGGAAACCCCATTCCGGCGGCACGGTGGCGAAGTTCCCGCACTGGGGCGGCAAGGTGTACGGAATGGGCGATCTTGCGAAGCTCAAGGAGAGGCCGGATCGAGCGCCGGAAATGCGCTCCTACGGCTGGGGCGACCTGTGGACGAAGAACTGCTACTGGCTCTATCCCGGCTTCGATTCGATGCACATAGTCGGCGGCGGGAACTATTCCTGCCTGTGCGCCTCGTGCCGGTTCGACATTGACCTCTACGGCCGCTGCTTCGTGCCGAAGGCATACCAGTTCACGACGGGAGTGGTGGACACGAACGGGAACCGGATATGCGAGGTGGGGCGTTATGGCAACGCCGACGACGGGCGCGACGGCGGGAAGTCTCCGCTGGGGATAGCATTAGGATACTGCGCCTATGTGGCGGTGCATTCCGACCGGTGGCTGTATCTGTGCGACGACGGCAACAACCGGATATTGCGGGTTAAGCTGGGGTACAAGGCGGAGGAGCGCGCGGGACTCAGGTAAAGTCCCGACCGCATGGATAGTTGTTTGTCGCCCTCAGGTTGCGGCTACTATCTGTAGTGGAGCATCCGAACAGGAGGACAACGGCACTACATAAAAGAGCCTGAGCAGAAACCTCCAAATGTACCCGGTGTGACAGGGCGGGAGCCTTGGCCGCCGCGGAAGTTTTTGGATGGGCTCCGAGCGGATGCGCTCAGGCAAAAAACAATCAGCCGCATGGAATATGAGTCGGCGAGGGAGGCCAGAAGCATGGAAGACTATCGTACGCTCCAGGTCGTGTTCGTGCGGTTTGCCGAAGTGACGGGTCTGGCGACGCCGTGTGTGGCGTCGCTCACGCGTGCGCTTGGGATGGGGCGAGCGGCGTCAGGCACGGCGAAAGCCGCGCGGATACCTGCCGTTGCGGTCGTGGCGCTGGCGGCCTTGTGGCTGCCGCCGGCCGGCGGATGCGCGGCGATGGCGGAGGAATGGGAGGGGCCGAAGCTGAAGCCCGTGGCGCGGGAGGAGGTATTC
>JAOACM010000580.1 GCA_026417845.1 Planctomycetota bacterium
CGCCTGACCTGGCGCCACATCTTCCGCCTGGCGTGGCACTTCGGCCTGTTCCAGTTCCTGATGCCGATAGCGGGATGGGCCGCGGGAGAGACGGTCGCCGCGCGCATCGGTCAGTGGGATCACTGGATCGCGTTCGGACTTCTGGCCTTCATAGGCGGCCGGATGATCTTTTCCTCGCTAAAGCCTGGCGGGGGAGAGTGCGCCTGCACCGGGATATCCGATCCAACATGCGGGATTACGCTGGTATCTCTATCGGTCGCCACCAGTCTGGACGCACTGGCCGTCGGCTTCAGCCTGGCCGCGATAGGCGTCGGCGTGCTTTATCCGGCGGCGGTGATCGGGCTGGTGGCCGCGATCCTGACGACGGCCGGCATGTACCTGGGCCGCGCGCTCGGCGCCGCGTTCGGCCGCCGGGTCGGCGCAGTTGGCGGTCTCGTTCTGGTAGGCGTCGGGATCAAAATACTCTCGGACCATCTGGCACGGTAGGAGGAGCAGGAATCCGTTTCGAACTTTCGGCGGAGCACTCGATCCCTCCCCCGAGTTCGTGGAAGAGGAGACTGATCCCGCGACGACTCTTCCATATTCCCACCATATTTCAGATACCGTCGCCGGGCACGCCACCGGGGAGTTCCGAGACAGTCTGCAAGCGATGCGTCCGCGCCCGCCCCGGATATATTGGGTTTTCGCTCCCCACGCCCGGCGGAGGCAGGATGGCGACTGGGATTCCTCGGTCGGGCACAGGCGATCCGTTCGTACGCGCGGCGTTCGCCGCCCCCCCGCCTTCAGCGGGCAGGTGGCGAGGTGTTGGGCGGGATGCCGAGCTTCTCGCGGAGAGACTTTTTCCGCTCGCCGTCGTCCGGCGACTGGCCGGGGGAGCTGACGGCGAGCTTTTCGGCCAGCCATGCTGCCCAGGCGCTCTGATCGTTGCCGAGGTCTTTGCCGGCGATGTCCTTGAGCACTCTGGCAGCCGGCGATTCGGGGTTGGCTTCCGTCCCCGCCGCCTCGCCCTCCGGAAGGAATATCGGGACCGTCGGCGTCGCTCCCAGGCCGGGCAGGACGGGTCCCTTCACGTCAATCCGCCGGACGCCGGTTATGTTCCCATGACCCAGCTTCTCGCCGGGCTTTACCATGCCGACCAGCGCGGCGAAGGCGCGGGGGTCGTCTATCTCTCTGAGCGCCCAGGCGGCGAGGCGACGCTGCCGGGTGTCGTCGTGCGAGGCGAGGGCGTGGCCGAGTATCAGGCCGACGGCCTGCGAATCCTTGAGCTGCCGGATCGTCGCGGCAGCCTCCCGCCTGACCTCCTGCGACGGATCCTTTATCGCCGACCATGCCAGCGTTTTGCTCAGGAGCGGGTCCGCGACGTTCATCGCCGCCAGCGCCCTCAGCGCGCCGATCCGTTCCCACTCGTCGGGGACCTGCGACGGATTCAGCGCCGCTATCAGCGCCATCGCGGCCGGCTCGCCCAGGGCCTTCGCCTTCTCGATCGCCTCCCTCCGCTTCTCCGCCAGCGGGCTGCCGACCTCGCGGATCTTCGCGTAGACATCGCGCAGTTCCTCTGGCGGATATTTCCGCGCCCCCATCCCTTCCTGCTGGTCTGCCCGGACGACCTTCGATATCCTCGACCTGGCTATAGTCTTCTTCTCCATCCCCGACTGGACGGTCACGGACTCCGGCGTCTCGTCAACTATTACGCCCTCCACCACCGACCCGTCAGTCATGACTATCGTGTCGGCCGTCGCCGCGGAAGCAACCAGCAACGCCACAAGTACCGCCGCCAGGAAGACCCTCCGCCCGGCCGCCGCCACCGCACCCGGTGCCGGCGAAAGCGCTCGTATAGAAGCCATATGCGAAACCCCGCAAACCCGCGTCAGGGAGGCCATGCCTCGACCGTGCCGGGAAGACCGCCCCCTTACGGCCGCCCCGGCTTCCACAGTTTATAGACGTTCTGAACGGGGAGCTTATATCCCGGAAAATCGGCGGGCGACGGCCCGTCCGTTCAGCAGCCCGGCGGCGCGCCGGACCGCTCATAACGGCCCCCGGGGTCTTCCCCGGCCGACGGCGGCGTACGGGCCCCGCCCAGCCCTGCCATTCCAGGCCCGCCAGCAGCACGCGGGGGCCGCGATCCGCGCCCCCGGCATGGGTTCGGAACGCTACCGGCTACCAGCCCCCGCCGCCTCCGCTTCTCGCACCGCCGCCATCGCCGGACCCGGCGCCGGTTCCGCTTCCGGCTCTGCGGCCGTCTCCTCCCGCGCCTCCCAGCAGACGGTCCCTGTGCCTGGCCACCAGCTCTTTGAACTCCGGCTCGTTCCTGTAATGGTCAAGATCCTCGTCCTGCTCAATCCAGACAAGGATGTGAGTGGAATGCGCAATCGTCAGGGCCTTTTCCAGCTGGGCGTAGAACTTATCCCTCTGACGGCTCACGGCGTAAAACCACGCCACCATGCTCTCGTAGAATTCCACGTCCCCCCTCGGCCTTTGTATCTCCTCGAACCGCCTGATGCCTTCTTCGCGTTGTCCCTTCAGGACCATGTACCCGGCCTCTATCATTTTGAGGTTCCAGCTTTCCGGGTTTATCTTCAGTGCGCGGCGTATGGT
>JAOACM010000581.1 GCA_026417845.1 Planctomycetota bacterium
GCGCGGAGATGAAAGCAGGACGATAATAGCCTGTCCGGAAACCTCCGATCATATCTGGCGGTCCGCTGCGGAAGCCCTGCCGCCACAGAAAGTTCCGGACAGGCTCTGATTCAGCGGCGGAGACCCAGATCCATCGTCTGGGATTTGAACATCTGGTAACGCATCATGCCGATGTCGGCGGCGCGGGAGTTCCAGTAGTCGGCGTTCTGAGGATCGAGGCGGCTGAGCTGATCGTACAGCTCGATGGCCTTGTCCGCGGCAGCTACTCCCTTCTGAAGGTACGAGTTCGCCTCCCTCGAACTGCGGTTGGCGTCCCATTTTTCCCGCCAGCTCTGGGCCTCCCTGCCGTACTTCTCCGCCTCGGCAGCCACGGCCGCCGCCTTCGTCTCCTTCGGCTTCGGCGCCTCGGTCATCACGAGCTCGACCGGAGTGTCCACGTCGGCCCTGACCGCCCGCGGCCGGTGTTCGGTCTTCCCGGTCCCGCCCCCCCCTTTCTTCTCCGCAACCTCCACCTTGCCATCATCGGACGGCCTGGGCGGGCCGGCCGGTTCGGGCCTGGCCGGTTTTTCGACGAGCTGGAACGTCGCCTTGTAATTCTTTATCTTCGACTTCGCGGCGATCCTGGCGCGCATCGCCTCGGCCTCCTGCTGGGCCAGCGGGAAATCGGGCAGCAGACGCAGGAGCCTGCTCAGTTCCGCCTGGGCGAAGTCCGTGCGGCCGCCCATATCGAACAGCGCGGCCTTTTCGATGGATCTCCTCACGAGCTCCTTGCGCAGCGTCTCGTCCAGCCGCGGATCCATCTCGTAGGCGCGCTCGAGCCGCTCCAGGCATTCCTTCTGAAGATTCAGGCGGCGGCTGACGTATATGCCGTCGTAGAAATCAACGCTGCGCGAAGGCGGCGCGCCGCCCTCGACTTCCCTCAGAAACTCACGGAACTCCTCCTGAAGCTGCGACAGCGGTATCTCGCGCGGCGGGGCGGAGAGCTGATCTTTCGGTATGGGGAAGGTGCTCCTGCCCGAACTGGCCGGATTCGTCTTCAGCACCGCGGCTATCGTTATCTGCGAAGGCGTATCCTCGACCACCATGCCCCGGAGCGTGCGCCCTCCCAGATCAACCTCTACGAATTTCCTTGTCCCCCTGGCATGCTCCGCCACCTCAATATGCCTGACGCAGGCATCGAACACGGCGCACCTGGCGGCCAGCTCCTGGAAATCCTTCTTCAGAGCATCGGAGACGTCGGCGTCGGCGGCCAGGGCTTCGCACTCCTTTCTCGCCAGATCGAAACGCATCTCGCCGTAATAGCCCCTGGCCTTCTCGATCCGCATCCTAGCCTCGGCGTCCCGGGGTCGCGGTGCTTCCGGCGGCCTGACCGGTTTTTCCGGCGGCGCTTCCACTTTAGTTGCTGCCGGAGGCGTTTCGATTTCCTTCTTTTCGACCGTCCGCTCCACCGGCGGCTGGACCGGCGCGGCGGGCTGGACGACCTTTACGGGCCTCTGCGGCTGCGGCGGCCACAGGAAAGCGGCGATCCTGTTGCGGAAGGCGATGCCCAGCCCGACGACGGTTCCGAGAATCAGGACGAGAAAAACCGTATAAACGGCGCGCCAGAAGCGCCGCCAAGCCATCCTGCGGCGCCAGTCGCCGCTTTTCCGTTCCTGATCGGACGTGCCGTTTCCAGGCATTTCGCAAAACCGCCTCGCATGCGGAGGGATCGGCAGCGGCCCCCCCGCGGCGAACGTCGGGCTGTCGGACCGCGGCGAACCCTTCGCGCCCGCTCCTGTCTTCTGAATAATAGAACGCGGACGCGGCAAAGTCAACCCCGCGTCCGCCCCGGATCGCGCGCGGACCGCAATGCCCGGCTCCCTTGACCGGAGCCGGGCGATCGGGCATATTTTTCGCGGCCGCGCCGGCGGGCGGAGACCGGACGGCGCGGGCGGGAGCGTTTCCGCGGACGGAAGCCGGTCGCCGGCGGGCGATTGCCGGCGGGAGAAATATCCGGGAGGGAGATGACGATGAAGGCGCTCGAAGGAAACGCGGTATTCGCGCAGTCCGGCGGACCGACCACGGTGATCAACGCCTCGATATGCGGGGCGGTCGAGGAGGCGGCGAAGTCGAAGGCCGTCGGAAAGCTGTTCGGCGCCCGCAACGGCATACTGGGCGTCCTGACCGAGGAGCTCTTCGACCTGAAGAAAGAGCGCCCCGAAGATATCCGCAGGCTCAGGATGGCGCCCTCGGCCGCCCTTGGAAGCTGCCGCTACAAGGTGAAGAAGGACTCGGACTTCGAGCGGATACTCGAGGTCTTCATGGCGCACAATATACGGTATTTCTTCTACGCCGGCGGCAACGACAGCATGGACACGGCCGACAAGGTCGCCAGGCTCGCCGCCGACCGGAACTACGAGATGCGGGTAATGGGCATCCCAAAGACGATAGACAACGACCTGGCATTCACGGACCACTGCCCCGGATTCGGTTCGGTCGCCAAGTACCTGGCCACGATGATAATGGAAGCCGGGCGCGATACAGAGGCGATGTACACCGCCGACACGGCTACGGTCGTCGAGACCATGGGCCGCAACGCCGGCTGGAT
>JAOACM010000582.1 GCA_026417845.1 Planctomycetota bacterium
CATCCCCACTACATGGTTGGCCTGATAATAATCGGTCTGGCGCGCTGCATCGCTATGGTCATAGTCTGGAACGATCTCGCGGGCGGCGACAGAGAATACTGCGCGGGCCTCGTCGCGTTCAATTCGATCTTCCAGGTCCTTTTCTTTTCCGTCTACGCCTGGTTCTTCATGACCGTGATGCTGCCGGCGCTCGGGCTGGAAGGTTCCGCCATCAACGTGACTGTGCGGCAGATAGCCGAGAGCGTTTTCATCTATCTGGGCATCCCGTTCCTCGGCGGAGCCATAACCCGCTTCGCGCTGATCGCCCTGAAGGACAAGATATGGTATCAGGAGAAATTTGTGCCGGCGATAAGCCCGGTCACGCTGATCGCGCTGCTGTTTACCATCGTGGCGATGTTCAGCATGAAGGGCGAATACATCGTTCAGCTTCCGCTGGATGTCGTTCGCGTGGCCGTTCCCCTTCTGATCTACTTTATCGTAATGTTCCTGGCTACGTTCCTGATGAGCGCGAAGGCGGGAGCGGACTATGGCAAATCCGCGACGCTTTCATTTACGGCTGCGAGCAACAACTTCGAGCTGGCCATAGCGGTCGCCGTGGCGGTCTTCGGGATAGACTCCGGCGAGGCGTTCGCGGCGGTCATAGGGCCGCTGGTGGAGGTGCCGGTGCTGATAGGGCTGGTCAACGTGGCGCTGTTTTTCAGGAGGCGGTATTTCGAAGGGAAGGAGAGGGTGGGACATGAAACGTGATGGTGATGTGCACAAGGCCGTGCGCGAAGCTTACGCCCGGGTTGCGCGCGGACGGGCCTCCTGTTGCGGCACGCCTGCGGCATCTTCGGGTTCGGGATGTTGCGGCGGCGCGGAGAAAAGCGCCGTTCCGGAAGCGGACATGGGCCTTTCCTTCGGCAACCCGGTCGCCTTTCTGCAGCTGGAGAAAGGCGATATCGTCCTGGACCTGGGCTGCGGCGGCGGGAAGGATGTGTTCCTCGCGGCGGAGAAGGTGGGACCTGGGGGCCGGGTCATAGGCGTGGATATGACCCCGGAAATGCTGGCGCTGGCGGAGAAGAACGTCGCCAGGTTCCGGGAGCGGACTGGGCTGTCGAACGTCGAGTTCCGCGAGGGACTGATCGAAAAAATCCCGGCGCGCGATGGCGAGGCCGAAGCGGTCATATCCAACTGCGTCATAAACCTCTCGCCGGACAAACCGGCGGTATTCCGCGAGATATTCCGGGTCCTGAAGCCCGGCGGGAGGATGATCGTCAGCGACATCGTGCTGGACCGCCCCCTGCCGGATGCGTTGCGGAACGATGAGGACCTGTACATGGCCTGCCTCGCCGGTGCCGCTATGCGGCGGGACTATATACGCGCCATCCGCCAGGCCGGATTCCGCCGCGTGAGGCTTCTGGCCGATTCCCCGTGGATCGCGACGGCCGGGAGAGGCGCGGGTAAGGCGGGCGGGGCGAACGGGAGAGGATGCAACGGCGGATGCGCCGCGGACGCGGAAATCGCCGCCGCGAGCATAACGGTGCTCGCCGTAAAACCTGCCGGAAGCCGGATCTCATCGAAGTCGAGCCGGCCGATCGGCGGGATCGCCGACCGGAGTCAAGGGTAGCAAGCCGCGGACCGCAGGTTGCGAACTCCAGGCCGCGGATCGGGGTGAACGGAGCGGCAGGAGAGACTGATGGCCGACATCCGAAAGGCTGATCCGGCTCCGGATTACCCGCCGGAGGAAGGCTGCTATCTGCGCGGCAACGATTACGCGCCCGTCGCCGTCTGCGTAATCCTCAAGTGGATGCGCGAGGAGACTCCGCCCGAAATCGAGCGGCTCGTCAGGACAGGCGTAGAGGCCGGCGCGGCGCTGTCGGGAACCCTCCAGACTGAAAACATCGGTCTGGAAAAGGTCGTCTGCAACATCGTGGCCAATCCGAACATACGCTATCTGGTCGTGTGCGGTCCGGAATCCCCGGGGCACCTCGTCGGCGAGACGATACTGGCGCTGGTAAAAAACGGCGTGGACGCGCGCAGGCGTATTACAGGCACCTCCGCGCCCACCCCGTACCTGTTCAACATATCCCCGGAGTCGGTCGAGCGATTCCGGAGACAGGTTTCGGTCATAGATCTGATCGGCGAGGGGGATCCGGATGTTCTCAGAGAGGCTGTCCGGGCATGCTACCAGGAAAAACCAACCTCCTTCCGCAGGTATATATTGTCCGATCCAGGGGCGTGGCCCGAACCACCCATAAGCGGAAAGATCACTTGGCGGATAACCGATCCGCATAAAGAGCCTAAAACCGAAGAAGAACGTGCGCAGGTGGAGAAATTGCGCGCCATGATGGATCGCATAAGGAAGGCGACTGAAGCCAAGTACGGAAAGGCCCGAAGGTGACTGCCATATGGTGGACCAGGTTTATAACTGCATTAATTTAATCGGCACGATACTGACCAGTTCTCTTTTGATGCCTCCTGAATTCGATTCAGTCGTTATTGCGAAATGCTTTTTATACAACTGCCCGCGAAAAGGCTAAAGTTGGGAGTGGATTTGGACGATAGTGGTAACCGGGAGGAGGGTTACCACTATG
>JAOACM010000583.1 GCA_026417845.1 Planctomycetota bacterium
GCAGCCAGCCTTATCAGAGCGTACAGTACGATCAGCGCCCGCTGGCCGTCCGAAATCTCATCGAACCGCAGATCGTAACGCCGGCCGGACTCTTCGAACATTACCATCATGGCCCTGGCGTCCAGTCCGACCCTTTCCAGACGTATGTCCCTGAAGCCGTCTATCGTCTCCTGGATTGTCCTGATGAAATTCGACACCTTCCCGTGTTGTTCTTCCTGCAACACATGCCTGTACCAGGACACGAAGTTGCTCGCGTCGCGTTTCAGTGCCGTGTCTTCGATGCGCGATTCGGTGTCGAAGCCTGCAGGGGACAACCCGCATACGATGACCTTCTGCATAAAGTCGCGGAATCGCGTCAGTCGTAAGTTGTCGGGACGCGGGACGACTCTTGCCAGAAACGACTCAGACCAGTCCGCAGGAAAAGTCGGGCCTGCAGAATGGTCATCCCGGAAAAGGCTTACGTTCCCTTTTTCAAAAACGAACAGCGGCCTGCCTCCGGGCGCCATCAGAGCCTCCATGACGATCCGTGCTCTCCCGGTGCCCGCTTCGTGTTCCAACTCCAGACGGTAACGGAGGGCGTCTCCTTCCAGCTCCACATCCACTTCGACTGCCTGCTTCAAACCACTTTGCCAGCGCGTTATCGTCTTTGCCGGGAAGACATCGGCGTCGGTTAACCTGGCTCCGCCGCTCAGGAGCCGCCGGAGCGCGTACATTACGCCCAGGACCGAAGTCTTGCCGGAGCCGTTGGGGCCCAGCAGGAGCGTCAATTCCCGCAATCGAAGCTCGAAGTTCACGAGGCACTTGTAGTTGTTTACATAAAGCCGCCTGATCATCGTCTGCCCTCCAGGCAATCCGGCTTTCCGCCGGACCTTATAGCGCGAATCGTTCGCTTGCTTCGCCCCCTGCCCGAAAAACCGCCGACATCCATGGCGCGTCAGGATTATAGTAAAAGCGAATGGCGAAACAATAGGCCGGCGCGCTGTCGGTCCGCAGAGGAGCGATCGTCAGATAGGACGCGACGGGCGATTGCCGGAGAGGGTGCGCGCAGCGAACCGGTTGCGCTGCTGATCCGTGGCTGCGGCGCTCATATGATAGGACGAGACGGACGGCCGCGGAGAGAACGCGCGCAGGCCTGCCCCCGGCGGTCTCTGAAATGGCGCCTGGGTAAAGATCGCGGAAAACGCGACTCTGCAGGAGCAAGGTCGCTCTGGAGAACCGGGGCAAGCCCCCGCCGCCCGCGCAAACTTCCCTCTCGCCGGGGCCAACGCAACCGGCTCGAGGGAGACGCTGTCCGGCTGGAGCGTGCTCACTCTGAAGAGCCGGGGTAAGCCCCTTCGCCGCCCGCGCAAACTTCCCTCCCGTCGGGGGCAACGCAACCGGCTCGAGGGGGACGGTCAGGCGATTGAGGTTCGGGCTATTCTCCGGCCCTGTCCCCGCCCGCTTTTTCCTTCTTCTCCGCGGGATCGGCATCCTTCCCGCCCGGGCCCGGCGCGGCGCCGGCTTCTATGCGGACCGTCGCGGAAGCCTTGCCGTTTCCGCCTTCCTGTTGCGCCCCGCCCTGGATGACCATTATTCCGCCGCCTCCCACGTTCATCCTGATCGCGTGTTTCCCCGGCGGGACGGAGATTTCCTCCGCCTTCGCCGCGCCGGAGGGCGTTTCCTTAAGGAGCGCCTCCAGCCTCGCCTTCGTCTCCGGGGACACCGCCGCCTTCATCTTCTCCTGGAACTCCGTCCTCAGCGTCCTGTCCTCCTCCGCGGCCTGTTTCGAGAACTGGGCCATGTTTACCGGCGCGCCCTGTCTGACCTGTTCCCACATCTCCTTCTGTCTCGCCGCTCTTTCGGCCGCGCGCGCGGACGCCCTCTCCCGGTATTCGCGGCCGATCGCATCCAGCGCCTCCCTGTCCCTGCGCTGAGATGCCGAAAGGATATCGCTCACGCGCACCTCGTACTTCTCCCTCAGCGCGCGGATCGCGGCATCTTTTTCGCGCTCGTACTCGGTCCTCAGGTTCTGGAGCGCGTCTTTCTGCTCCTTTGTAAGCTGAAATACGTCTTCGACTCCAGGGAGCATCGCGCCCCAGTAGCCCCTGCAGATGTCCACGGAGCCGACCGGAGACTGCATCCACTGCCTGAGTATCCAGTCGGAATCTCTGACCGGCACCGCGGGTTTCGGCGCGGCGGATCCGGTCCCCTCCCGCGACGCATCCTCCCCGCCCATGCATACGCCCGCCGCCGCACCCGCGATCCCCGCAAGCGCCAGCATCGCCGCGCAGACCGCCAGATTCGCCTTTCCGATACATCCGTTCATTTCCGCATCCCTCCTGTCCCTTAAAATTCCCCGCATCCGCAAGGCCCGTATCCTCCGAGCGCCGATCCCTCCGGCGGCCTCTCCGGTCCCAGACATCCGACAGAGATCGCCGGGGCGTATCCTTCGCGCTCCGCTCCCTCCCCCGCAGCCTCCGCGTTCCGTATCCGGCCCCCGGACGCCCGCCCGGAACGGATGCATGGCGCCGCCATTGCCTGCCGACATCGTCCGGCGCTGTCTCTTATACACATCTGACGCTGCCGACGAGCG
>JAOACM010000584.1 GCA_026417845.1 Planctomycetota bacterium
AGATGTGTATAAGAGACAGGGGATAGCCTGTTGCGAACTGAAAGCTTTCGCGGAGGCTGAGGGGGCTCTGCGGAAACTGCTGGAGTTCCATGAGTCGTTTCTGCGCGAAGGGAACAGGTTTTTCCCGGATGCGTACATCGCCGAGGTACGCGCGAGGTTCGGGGACGCTCTCGCCGCACAGGGAAAAGCTGAAGAAGCGAAGGAACAGTACCGGCTGGCGTTCCGCGCCAGGCCGGAAGCGCTTCTGCCGCTGCTCGAAACGGCGATGAGGGTCCGCATCGGCACGCCCAAGGTCATGCTGGCCGCGATATCTGAGGCTGAAGTCACCGGACCGGCGGCAGAAGGCGTAAGGGAAGAGGTGGCACGGCCCGTCGAGAAACTGGAGAAAGGGGAACCCGCGAGAGAACCGCCGCGCCCGCCCGAATGGGCCTCGCAAAGGTGGGCGCCCAGGGACGAAATGCTCAGATGGCGCAAGGATTGACCATAGCGTCCGGCGGATGAACAGGGTCGGAGGAGACCGGCACGACCGGACTCAGGCGGCCGTGCGACCATCCGGTTCCGTCCCTCCAGGGACTGAAGCGTCGGTGGCGCGGGTCGAGTATGCCTGATATCATCGGGAGAAGGAGATAGAACCGGCGACCGGTCGGGAACGCAGGCGGCGCGGGGGCGGACCGGTCCGAGGGTGTCCGGGTTCCGTCGCTGCGCAAGCGGAGACCGGAGGCGAGGAGGGGGTTTTCCCGGGATGAACCGTGCTGCGTGGATAATGCTTGTCTTGGCGATCATAGGCGCGGCGTTTTACTTCGGCTGGAGGTCCGGCAACAGCGGGCGCCAGGAGGACGGACGGATAAAGGAATACGGCGGCAAGGGTGTCGTGCGGCCGATCGAAAGGGCTCCGATCCTGAAGGCGTTCAAAGGCTCGCTGGAGGAGGGCGGGGAGCGGCGGGGCAAACTGAGGGTACCTCCGATATTTGGCAACGAGCTTACGTTCGATGTGGAGGCCGAAGGAGCCATTGAGTTCAGGTGGTTCGTGGACGGCAGGCTCGTGCCGCACCTGGGGCAGGAATGGAGCGAAAGGTCGGATCGCTCATGGACCGCGCCGGCTCCCGGAAAGTACAGGGTCAGGGCCGAGGCCCGGTCGGCGAGAGGCGGAGGAAAGGTCGCGCATCTCGAAAAGGAAATATACGTAAAACCGCTGCACATATACTCGTTCGAGGCCGACCCACGCAGCGAACCCGACAGGTGCCTTACGGGCGAGCTGGTACACTTCGAGGTAGATGTGGAGATACCGGACATGCTCGGCGAGGTAGACTACGAATACAGATATTCCGTTAACGGAGCGGTCCAGAAGCATCCGGACGACGGGAAGGAGTGGACGGACTCCGACGAATTCCCCTTCCGGCCCGACAAGCCCGGGGATTACGAGATCAAGGTGGAGGTCAGGCGCATCGGGCAGAGCGAGCCCGAGGAATCCGCGAGCTTGACCTACCACGTCGCCGACTGCCTCGCGCTCGACCTGACCATCGCGCCCGAGGATCAGGCTAATGTCGGCGACTCGGTGACGCTCGACTGCTTCGCCGACAGCATACAGGATGAGATAGAGTACCGCTTCACGGTGCGCCAGGCGGCCGCGGGGTCGAAGCCCGAGGTCGTGAAGGACTCAAAGGGGCTCGAGTGGAGCCGTGATTATTCGCGCCTGTGGGTGCCGAAGGCGCCCGGACAGTATCAGGTGACCGTCGAGGTCAGAAACGCCGGCGCGCGCGAAGCCCAGGACGTCAGGAGCGAATACTATCTCGTTCTGGACCGCGGCTTTTGAGTTTTCCTGCCCGGCTTTGCGCGACCGGCGCCTGCATGGCCGCTGCAGACATCCGAAAACCCGGCGGCTCGCGGTTTCGCGTACGGCATATCAGCGAGGCCGGCAGCAGATAGAGATCGCAAGGCATGGACGAAACGCTTTCGAAGATTGCAGACAAGGCGCTTGAAGGAAAGCCGGTATCGCGGGAGGAAGCGATGCGGTTGGCCTCGCCGGCCACGGATCTCAACGAACTGCTGTTTCATGCGGACAGGATCAGGCGTCGTTTCAAGAGTAATGAAGTCAAGGCCTGTTCCATAATAAGCGCAAGGACTGGCGGATGCTCCGAGGATTGCGCATTCTGCGCACAATCCGTCAGATGGAAGACAGGCGTAAAGCCGACGCCGATTTGTTCCGCCGGTGATGTCGCCATGGCGGCGAAACGGACCGCGAAGGCTGGTTCGTATGCATTCAGCATCGTGGCCTCCGGTCCCGGCATCCGCTCCGGGAAGGAGCTGGATATCTGGTGCGAACTTCTGGAGGCAGTAGCGGAGGCCGGGGTCGAGCGCCCCGCATCGCTCGGGGCGCTCGATGATGCCCAGATAGAACGGCTGAAGGCCTCCGGCCTGTCATGCTACTGCCATAATCTTGAGACCAGCGAACGGTTCTTTCCACGCATATGCACGACTCATTCGTACGCCGACCGGATCGAGACGGCCAGGCGGATAAAGCGGCATGGCGTCAGAC
>JAOACM010000058.1 GCA_026417845.1 Planctomycetota bacterium
CCTCTTTTCCTGCCAGTTATCCATGGCGCTTATTAGACCGCAAATGCCCGCAAAATCAAAGCGCCAAAAGGCATCGCGCGACGCCGATCGCCCGGCCTGTGGCGGCCTCAGGGGGGGAGAGCCTGAGGCTTATCCGGAAACTCCCGCAACAACCAGGGCTTTCGCGGCATCCGACCCGATCCGTCCGGAGGTTTGCGGGCAGACGCTCAAAATATGCCGGCGATCCTCGTGCCGCAGGCTGCGCATATGCCGTTCCTGCCCGATACCCCCACCCTGTAACCGCTCCTCTCTATAACCACTGCTCCGCACTTCGGGCACAGAGTGTCTTCCAACCCGCGCGCCCGGCCGTGGACGTTCCCGGCATAGACGTAGCGCAAACCGGCCTTCCTGCCGATTTCAACTGCCCCGGCCAGCTTTTCCACCGGCGTCGGTGGCGCGTCCGTATGCCTGTAGGTCGGGAAGAACGCGGTCACATGCCACGGGATGTCCGGAGAAAGCGACGCCAGAAACCCGGCGATATCAGAAAGCTCGGCTTCGGAATCGTTGAAGCCCGGCACGATCAGCGTCACAACTTCGACCCAGAACCCCCGTTCCTTCAATCCCTTCAGGGTATCGAGCACCGGCTGGAGGCGGCCTCCAAGTCTGCGGTAGTTTCCGTCGCGGAACGTTTTCAGGTCCACCTTGAAGACATCCAGGCACGGGCGGAGATAGTCGAGGACCTCCGGAGAGGCGAAGCCGTTTGATACGTAACCTGTCGCCATTCCGCGCGCCTTCGCCTTCCTGAAGATTGCAGCCGCCCACTCGGAGGTTATCAGAGGTTCGTTGTAGGTGCTGACGACCAGCTTCGCTCCGGATTCCACGGCGGCCGCGACGATCTCCTCGGGCGATACCTTCCCGATGCCCGCGCCGGCGGCCGGATCGCGGAGCACCTGGGACGTGACCCAGTTCTGGCAGAAGTCGCACTGGAGATTGCAGCCGAGCATGCCGAAGCTGAGCGCGATGCTCCCCGGATGAACGTGGAACATCGGCTTTTTCTCGACCGGGTCCGCTGCGATGCCCGTGGTATAGCCCCAGGGGACGCGGAGCCTGCCGCCGGCGTTGAATCGCATGCGGCATACGCCGCGCTTCCCTTCGGCCAGGACGCATCCGTGGGCGCAGGCCAGGCATTTCACCTTCCCGCCTTCGCCCTCCGCGCGGGAAAGCTCGCCTTCCGTCGTCAGAGCGTCCAGCGCCTCTCCGAGCGTGCGCATGCGTCCTTTCCCCTCCGGGCAAAGGTACGTTCCGGTCCGTACCCCCCTCACAGCCCCGTTCCGTCCTCAGCAGGCATCCGGTTCGATCCCGTCAGCCACAACGGCCCCTCGAGCGGCCGCCAGTGTGCGGAGTTCCGCCCCGAAGGCGTGGCGCGCGACGGCGGTAAGCAGGCGGGCGAGCTGCTGGGCGTGCGGTCTGAGGGGCCGCCAGAGGACCAGCCCGCCGGAAGGGCTGTCGGAGAGCAGCCCCCGGAGGGCTTCGAGCGTCCCGCGCCCGATATCAAATCCGCGGTCGGAGCCGTGCGCAGGCGCCTCCGCAGCCGCGCAGATCCCGCAGATAATTCCCCCCTCGCCAGCGCTGAACCTGACCGGTCGCCTCCAGGCCGCCGCGCCGATGCCCGGCCGCTCCCCACGCCCCAGTGGCCTCGGGGCGGTCCCGGACGCCACGGACGGTTCCTCAGGCTGCCGCCTGCCGCACCGCACGCACCTCCATATCTCCGGTCCTTCGCCAAATGCCGCGAGCCCCTTGAAGAGGAATCGCAGAATTATCCCGCCGGCGGGCCCGCCTCCGCGCAATCCCCGGACGGCCTCCTCCAGCGCCTCGAACAACCCGGGGCATGGTTGTTCCTCCGCCGCCAGGTTCTCCGCCATCTCCGCCAGACAGCTCAATGCCTCCAGCCCGCCCTCCCTCCCCCCCACCTCCCCCTGATGTTCATCCTCGGCCCATTCCTTCAGCAGCGCCAGCCCCCCATGCGCACGCGGGTAATAAACTATCTCGCCTCTGGACAGAAGGTCCAGACTGCCTTCGAACCCCTTGCGCGGGCAGCGCCTGATGCCCCTTGCCAGTGCGCGGACGAGTGCGCCATTGCTCGAAAGCGCCGAGAAGGCCATGCTGGTGTTGGAGTAGGGGGTCAGACGCAATATGTATGCGTCTGTCTTTATGATCGGCATCTCCCTCCGCCGAGCCTCCCGATCTCCTCCGCCATTACGCCATATCCGTGCCCGCGTCCCCACAGGAGTACATCCGGCCGTTCAGGGCGGTGCGGCATCCGGGGTTCCATCCCGCCCATCCTGCAGGCAGCGCAAGGCATGTAGACTCGTTTTGGACCCGCCACTTTCAAGATCGGGCGCCGCCTTCGCCAGATACGGAGATCGAACGCCGCTGATTGACCGGTTCGCGGTCCTTCCCGGGCCACGGACATATGTCTCGCAGCGGGCAATCGCCGCATTTCGGGCTGCCGGCTCTGCATGTGGTACGCCCGAAACCGATGAGCCGCAAGTGCAGCTCGATGGCCCGGCCCGGCGGTATCAGCGGGCGGAGTATCCGGAAGGCCCTGTTGGCGGAAGCCTTCGGCGGGACAACCCTGAGCCGCCTCAGGATGCGCAGCAGGTGGGTATCCACAGCGCAAAGGTCCGCCCCGCAGCCGAACATGAGCGTAACGGCGGCGGTTTTTACTCCTATGCCTCCGATGCTGCACAACTCGTCCATCGCCCGGTCCGGATCGAGGCCGGGACGCCTCAGGTCGTCCAGCCGCATCGCCCCGCGCGTCCGACGGATGTATATCAGCGCGTTCTGAATGGCCGCGGCCTTCTGCCTCGCCAGCCCGCACATTTCTATGGCCTTTTCGACCCTGGTCTTCGGCGCATCCGCGACCTGCTCCCACGTGGGGAAGCGCCTGCGCAGGGCGCGGTAGGCCCGTTCGGCCAGCCTGTCGTTGGTGGCTTGAGAGAGTATCGTCCCGATCAGACAGGTCAGGGGGTCCTCGCGGCNCGGTTCGACCGGCCCGGACGCGGCCTGCAGCTTCCGGAGGACCCGCGCGACGAACCGGCGGTTTGCGTTGGGCGCGCCCGCGGCGGACGGAGCGTCATGGGGGCGCCTCGCGCCGCGGCGCAAGACCGGGCGGAGCGCCTGATGGATCGTGCCGCCGGTGGGGCTGGCCGCAGCCCCCGGGGGCCATCCATGCTCTGCCGTACTTCCGACGGGGGAAAAGGCACCTGCCGCCGGCATGGCCCCGCGTGAGGCCCCGGCCGGTTCCCCGTCCGAGCGGCCGGGCGCCGCGTCACCGGTTGGAATCATACTCAAGCAGCATGTAACCATCATCGGTCGCCGCGAAGACCGCTACGATCGGCCCCATGTATTTTTTAAATACGTCCGCATCCGGCAGAAGCTCCATGTCTGCATATTTCCCGAATTTTTCGGCGACCATATCGGCAAACGGATTCTCGCCCCTGACGTAAGCAATCAGCGACTCCACAACCTTTTTCCTGTCCACATAAAGGAGCAGCACGCGGTTCCGCGGGGCTGCCTTAAGGACTTCCGCTACGGCCGGCTCGCTGCCCAGGGATTTCCCCCGTCCCTTCCCGATGCTTCTCAGGTATTCCCGCATCCCTTCCTCCCTGAACGACATAACAAAGCGCTCGCCGATCACGCCAAAGGTCGGGGAAGGCATTAACACGCCTTCTGCATCTTCCGCCTCCTTCCCTTCCTTGAGCGTGGTGTACTTGTGCCCCAGATATTCCTTCTCCTCCCATATTTCCTTCCCGGAGGCGTCAAGTATCTTCCCGACCGCCGTCCGGAACGCCTCCTTATCCTTCAGCCCGATCAGAAAAACCGGATTCTCGCTCCCTGCTTTGTACGGCTTCGGATAGGCATAGTATATGTAGTGAGAATCCCCCGCATTGGCGAACAGGTCCTTCTTTATGTCAACCTTGGCCTCCGCCTGAAACATGCCGATCACGAAGTCCATCTCCGCCGCCTTCCCCGGTCCCATCGCGGCGAGCATTTCCCTCAACTCTCCCAGGAAATCAGAGGCCCTCAATCTGAATGCGTAAACCACGCCGGCGGCTTCAGGCATATCCTCCGGCAACCTGAGATCGCCGCCGCCGGGGAACAGCAGTTTCAGCAACCCCCTTCTTTCCCCCGGCGCCTTCAGATGGCATGAAGTTCTTACGCCCTGATCCTCTATGGCCAGACCCGCCGCAGCCCACTGGATGGCATCGAATCCCAGCGCCTTAATGATCCTGTCAGCGGACGGCCCGTCCTCTTCGGGAGGGGGCGCCTTCTCCTTGATGTCTTCGATGAAACGCTTCAGATTCGCGAAAGCCATGAGATCGTGATTTTCGCCGACCCTTTCCAGAGCCTCCCTGAACGACCTGGAAGCAGCCAGGGATTCCGCCGGAGCGGCCCTGAGGTTCCCGAGGAAATCCGCCATCGTCTTCTGGCCGAGGGCCGCGATAAACAACCGCCCCGTCACGCAATAGGCGATCTCCGGCGGCAAATCCGGTCCCTCTTCGCCCTCTTCCTCATCATCATCATCTTCTTCTCCGCCTTCGCCTTTTCCCTCATCCCCCTCTTTCCCCCCGTCCTTCACCTCTTTGAACTTCAACAGCGTATAGCTCGTGCCGTGCGCCTCTTCCTTAAGCTTCTCGAAAGTCCCGGCAGGGACTTTTTCGAGCGCCTCCGCTATCCTCTCCTCCAACAGCTTCCCGTTGGCGCCGATATCGGCCGCCAGCAGCAGGCCGATATCCTTATCCTCCTCCGGAGGGGGTATCCTGAGCAGCGCCACCACGACCTGGCCCGACAGGAAGCCGGCAAGCTCCTTGAAGTTTACGCCGACTTTCCCTTCCAGCTCCTTAAGCTTCTCATGCAACCTGGCCATCGGCTTTTCCAGAAACTTCTTCATCGCGTCTTCCTGGCACAGGGCGTAAAGCGGCATCTTTTTGAACCTCTCCGCCGTAACCTTGACGTCCCTTATATGGAAAAACGCCACGGTGTCGGCCGGCAGCAGATCCTCGATCCTCCGTTCCGCCGCGACCGACATTGACGATACGGCCAACATGGAAGGCAGCGCGAGAATCGCGGCGAATCGGGCTGTCGGAGATGCTCCCCTTCTTTTAAACATGTGATCCCCCCAATAAGTCCCCTTGGCGGGCGGTAGTTTTCGGAATGGATGCCGCCTGCCGACGGGCGCGGAACCATCTCGGCGGGTGCATGGCCGTAGCTGTAAAGTCGGATGCGGGCTTCCGGAAGCGCTACGAGAGGAAGACTGGCCCACCGTCGCCTCACGCCCGGGTCTCCGCAGATTACCTCCGACAGCTCCCGAATCGCCTGGTTGGATCCGCAGTTACGGCCATGCGCCCCATCTCGGCGCAAAAAACGGAAGCCGCCACCAGCCTCCAACCATCCTTAAAATCTATCCCAAAACCTCGGTCGCGAAGCTTTGGCTTCGAGGCGGCCTCCCTCTCTCTCCGGAGGTTTCCGAACGGGCTCTTGAAAAATAGTTCCCCCTTGCGCGAGGGCATGCCGCGGAATGGAATCTCAGCAACTGGCACCCGACATGTAAGCCGGGCGCTACTGCATGCCGCGGCCGAGGGTACCCCAACAAAGTCACACGCGGCTCGCGCCACGCGAACCGCGCCGCGCGCCTCCGACAGACCGGAAGGCTCTTTTACCTGCCCGGATAGGGCGCGTATCCGAACATCATGTACCCGTCGTCGGTCGCCGCCAAGACGCTCGCCGTGGTCCCCTGATACTTTTTCAGCACCTCGACGTCCGGCAGGAGATTCATGTCCACATATTCTTCGAGATTTATGCCGGCCAGCATCATGGCCATTTTGAACTGATCGCCCTTCATCATGTGAACGAACGCTTCCGTAACCTTCCTGCCGTCCTGGCAGACCAACATAACCCGGTTCCGCGGAGCCATTTTAAGGACCTCTCGCACCGCCGGATCGCCGTTGAGGCCGGCGTTGCCGCCTTTCCCGATCCTCCGCAGGTAGTCCTGCATTCCCTCCTCTCGAAGCGAGAACACGAAGCGCTCGCCGACGACGCCGAAGGCCGGCGACGGCATGGGCATCGCATCCGGTCCCTGCGGAACCTGGGGCATCTTCATGGCGGTGTATTTGTGGCCGAGGTATTCCTTTTCCTCGACCGCGCCGCCGGAGGCCGCGAGCATCTTGCCGACGGTCGCCCGGAACGCCTCCTTGTTTTTAAGCCCGGCCGCGAAAACCTGATTTTCCTTCCCGAACTGGTACGGCTTCGGATAGGTCTGGTAGAAGTAGTGCGAATTCCCCACGTGGGCGAACAGGTCCTTCTTGATGTCAACCTGCGCCTGCATCTGGAACATGCCGAGCAGCATATCCAATTGTCCCGCGATCTGGGGATCTACGGCGTTGAGCATATCCCTCAGCTCGTCCAGGAAATCGGACGCCCTGAACTGGAACGCGCACACGATGCCGGCATCCTCCGGAAGATCGTCCGGCAGCCTGAGATCGCCGCCGCCCGGGGAAAGCAACTTGAGTATCCCGCGTTTCTCTCCGGGGGCCTTGAGGTACCACGTGGTCGTCGCCGCCTTTTCGCCTATCGTCGCGCCCATCGCCGCCCATTGGACGGCGTCGAGTCCCACCGCCTTGAGCACCTTGTCTACGGACGGCCTGCCCTCCGCGGGCGGAGGGGCCATTTCCTTGAGGTCTTCGATGAGGCGCTTCAGATTCGCGAAGGCCAGGAAGTCGTGATCCTCCCCGATGCGCTCCACCGCCTCCTTGAACGATCCGGAAGCGGCCAGGGATTCCGCGGGCGGGGCCTTCAGGTTTCCGAGGAACTTCGCCATGGTCGCACGGCCTATCGCCGCGACGAACAGCCGACCGGTCACGCAATACGCCAGCTCCGGCGGTCCCTTGTCCTCCTTGAACCTGAGCAGGGTATACGCCGCGCCGTGCGCCTCCTCCGTGAGCTTCTCGAAGGTTCCGGCGGGGAGTTTTTCGATCGCCTCCCCTATTCTTCCCTCCAGCGCCTTCCCGTTGGCGCCGATGTCTGCGGCCAGCAGCAGACCGATATCCTTGTCCTTGTCGGGATCGGGCGTCCTGACCATCGCCACCACCACATGGCCTGAGACGAAGCCGAGGATTTCCTCGAAGTTTATCCCGATCTCGGCCTCGATCTCCTTAAGCTCCTCGCGCAACTTCCCCATCGGCTTTGCCAGGAACTTCTTCACCGAGTCTTCCTGGTACAGGGCGTAGGCGGGCGTCTTTTTGATGCGCTCGGTCGCGGCCTTCACGTCCCTGACGTGGACAAATACAACCGTGCCTGACGGCAAAAGCTCCTCGATCCGCCGCTCCGCCGCGCATGACGGACCGGCACATGCGAACTGCAGGAACAGCGCGACGGCGGCGCCGCCGGCGATCGCCGGAATGTTGAGCCTCGACATCGTTCGTTCCTCCCGTAAAAAGCGCGGCAATCGTCTGCCGCCTCCGCCCCCCGAGGGAGAAGAGATTATCCCTTCCCGGGGAAACGGTACAGCGCCGGAGATGCCTGCCTTCAGCCGCGCGCGGTTGCCCCGGGCTGCGCGATCCCCGTGCCCTCTCAGTCCCTCCGCCCGGCTCCGGGCCGGACGGAAGCCTCACTTCTTCCCGACGCCCCCGGCGCGATCTTTCTTCGAAGGCGGCGGCAGATACCTGTACCCGGTGTTCGGATTGTCCTTGTCGTAGGCGAAAGCGCTCCTGTTGAGGAGAAATTCCTTCACCCGCGCCGACGGGATGGCGAACCCCATCCCCTCGACGCCGAACCCCATCGCCTTCGCGTTCGTCACGCCCACAACCTCTCCCTTGAGATTGAACAGCGGCCCGCCCGAATTGCCCGGGTTGATCGCCGCCGTGGTCTGGATGTAGGTGAGGCCGTTCATGTTGCGGTTGACCGTGCTGACTATGCCCTGGGAGATGGAACGCTCGAGTCCCAGCGGATTGCCTATCGCGAAGACCTGGTCGCCGTTCTTAAGTTCGGAGGAATCGCCGAGGAAACACCTGACGAATTCGACGTCCTTCGCATCCTTGACCTGGAGCAGGGCCAGGTCGAAGTACGGATTGATCGCCAGTATCTCCACCTTCTCGAATTTCTTCTTCTCGAACCCGTCCTTCCCCTTCTGGAACACGGTGACGGCTATGTGAGTTTCCCCCTCTATGACGTGGGCGTTGGTTATCAGGTGGCCGCGGGAGGTAATGAAAAAACCTGAGCCTAGACCGCCGGGGCTTGTGATCATGACGACGCCCGGCCCGAAGGTTTCCGCCTTCTCCTTTATGCTTCCAGGCTTCAGCCGGGCGGTGGAAAAAAGGCCTTCCTTGTCCTCGACTCCGCCTTCCGCCGCGGCATCCTCGTTCGCTGCCTTCGTCGCCTCGATTACCTTCAGGACGTCCTTGCGCGCCAGCGTCAGGGGCTGGCCGCAGCCGAGGTCGAGCACAACGCGCTCCTCGTCCTGGACGAGAAGCCTTCCCTCTACTTTCGCTCCGCTCCTGAGTTCCACCACGTCGCCGGCCGATACGGCGGCCGGCGCGCAGGCGGCTGCGGCGACCAGACACGCTGCAGCCAGATATCCGCAATCGCAGGACAAACCATCCCCTCCTTGTCTCCCGCGCCCGCCGCGCCGCCCCCGCCCGTCAGGGCGGACAGGAAACGCACGACATCCGTATGCCTGCTCCCCATTATCCGACGGCAATATACCCGCCCCCGTTTCGCGTGAAAAGGGCCGCTTTCATAAAAAGAGGGCGATGTCTGCGGCTGCGGAAGTCCTCAAATATGGCGGCCGGCTGGCTCTGACCGCTCCCTTCATCTCGCTTGAAGGTGGCGCCGCCGGCATTTATGTTAGGGACGAATCTGGTCGGGCCGGCGGGCGGTGCTTCGATGTCCGCGGCCGCCGGCAGCGCACATGGCGGGACCGCGGCCGGCTATCGGGGGACGCGCCGGGGCCCCAGTTCCGCGCCGCGCCACGTCGTGCGCGAGTCCCCGCGCCATGCTGCGCTGTGGAGCGATCGTCTGGATGCCGGTGCGGCTCCGGCGGTAATACATCTCCCGGCTGGCGTCCCCTTTCCCCAATGGGGGGGCCGGGCTGCGATCTGGGACGCCTGCCGAGATACTTACTGCGCGGCGCTCCATGTTCGGGTGAATATCCGCTGGCAGTACGGCAAACGGCCGCGCGCGGGATCCGCTCCGGGAAGGACAGGGATGGGATCGTATGTGCTGAGGGGAGCCGGCGAAGAATACAGGCTCCCGCAGGGACAGGTCGCGATCGGAAGCGACGCGGCGTGCGAGATATCCCTCCGCGAGGGGACGGTGCTGCCCACGCATGCCGTGATCGTTTCCGAGGAGGGCCGGGTGATAGTCAGGCCGGCGGGGGAGGGCGCGCTCGTCAGGGTCAACGGCCTGCCCATATCCGGCGCCACGCCGCTCCGTCCCGGCGATGCCCTGACGATCGGCGGACTCACGCTGACCCTGGAGGAACGGGACGGGGGCGGCAGGGGCCTTCTGCGCCGCCCGTACGTCCGATATCCCCTGCTGGCCGCCGCCGCGGCGGCCGGTCTGGCCGCGCTCCTCACCGGAACGCTGTACGTCCTGGTGGACGAACAGAAGGCGCGGAGCGTGATAATCGAGGCGGCGGAGGCGGCCCTCAAGCGGGAGGTGTCCATAGAGGACGTAAGGATAAGTCTGCCCTCCGCGCGCCTCGTCCTCAGGGGCGTGCGCGTCAGAAACCGCGAAGGCATGGGCTCTGGTCAGCACCTCCTCTACGCCCCCATCGTGACCGCCCGCCTGGACGCCGCCGACCTCCTGTTCAGTTTCGGCGGAAGGCTCAGGTGCGTCGGACTGACCGTCGAGTCTCCCGAGCTTACGATCGAACGCCATGTCCGCGAGGACGGGGACGCTTACACGAACGTGGACGACCTCCTCGAAATATACGGTTCCGGTTCCGCGATCAGGTTCCCGATGGATATCGGGCTGAGCGGCCCCAAGGCAGTGCTTGAGGTGGCGGGCGGAACGGTGGTGCTTCGCGACCATATCCGCAACGGACCCGATGTGCGGATATCCGGCGTGAATCTCCGGATAGCATCGTCGGAGGTATCCGGGGAGACCGTGCTGACAGCCCTCGGACCGGCGCGCGGGGGGGAGGGGGAGCGGGAGTCCGCGAGGCCGGGGAAGATCGTGGTTTCCTCCACCGCCGCCCTGCTCGACCGGTCGGGCCGCCTGGACCCCGGCCGCATCCCGGAAGCCCCGATAGATGTCTCGGTTCACGGGCTGGATATGGAGCCGTTCATGCGCTTTTTCGGGGTACGCCTGCCGCGCCTCCGCAGGCTCTCGACCGGCGAAGACGCTCGGCCTGGAGCCGACAGCCGGATAGAGGTGATGCTGGGGCAGTCCGTCAGCGGGAAATGCAGAATAGCCCGGGAACCGGCGGGGGAGATGAGGCTGACCGGGGAGTTTCACGTGGAAAGCCTGCTGGCCACGATCCGGCCGGACGGGCTTGCGGTCGGCGGCATGCCGACCGACGTGGGGATGGACATCCAGTGGGACGCCTCGCGGAAGACGGTCAGCCTGAACCGCGTACGGGTCGAATGCCCGTCGGCGGGGCTGCGGCTGGATGTGAGCGGCCGGATGAGGGAGGGCACGCGGTTTCTGGAGCCCCTCAAGATAGCCCTCGACGCTGACATCGGGCTGCTGGCCGCAACGCCGCTGTTCGCGGAGATCGGGCTGGCCGGTCGCGCCGGGGGACGCCTGAGCTCGGCATTCACTCTCGCCGGCGACGCTTACGACTTTGACTTGGACGCCGCGCTGAAGATAAGCGAGGGCTGGGTGAGATCCTCGCCGGGACCGGAGGGCGGACGGATACCGCTCCCCCTGGAAAGCGACGTCAGGGCTTCCGTGGTCCTGGCGCCCGGCGCGGCGGCGGGCAAGACCGGTCCGCGCGAGATCAGGGGACGATGGTCCGCCCGCAGCCGTTCCCTCGTGTGGGATGCCGACCTGTCGGCCAGAAATCTGAACGTCCCGGCGTCCTCCTCCATCAGGGCCGGATTCTCGCTCGATGTGGACGGCGAGATGTTCGCGGCCGAGTTCGGCCCGTTCCTCAGACTCTTCAGCCTGCCATCCTTCCGCGAGAAGGTCCATCTCAAGGGAAACGCGACGGGGTCCCGCGACGCCATCGAGGCGTCCTTCGACGGAACCATTGAGCGGCAGGGCGGCCGGGATCCGATGCCGATCGGGATCAGGGGGAGGGCGAAGCGGATCGCGAGGGATGGCGGCTCGCTGGGATGGGAATTCGATCTGGAGGCGGGGGGGAGGAACCGCGGGATGAAGGCCGCGACGGCCGGGATCGCGACGGAATGGCCGGGCGGGAAGATCGAGCTGGACCTGAAGTCCATCGAGGCCGCGGCGGATATCGCGGCGTTGCGTGAACGCCTGTCGGATTACCGGAGCCTGGTCGAAATCCCCGCCGCGCTGAAATCCGGCTTCATCAGGATCGAGGGGGGAAGGCTGCGCGGGACGTCCGCCCCGATGGGGGAAAGGAAGGGGAATCCGCGCGATTTCGATTTCGCGTTCGAGGGCCGGGTGGCGGGGCGGGACATAGTCCTTTCGCTGCCGCGCAACGACTCCTGGACGGAATCCTCGCCATCGTGGGACGTTCAGATGCGCTATCTCATGAAGCCGGCGCCAGTCGGCCGCGAACCGGTGGAGATCGCGGACATACCGAGGTTCAGGGGGCGCGGCGAGGCCGGGACGCTCGAGGGAGCGCTCAGACACGTGGATGTGGCGGAAATCAGACGCCTGTACGAGGCCAGCAGACCTCCGAGGCCGCGGGCGCTGGCCAGACGCGTGGAGGTCAGGGGGGCGGTGGCGAACGGGGCCGTGAAATTCCTCGACGCGATATTCGGCCTGCCGGCGTGGATGCCGGCCGAGGCGCGTGGCGAAATAGATCTGGAAGCGGACATGGAGGCCGACGCGGTGACCGTCAGGAAGTTCCGGGCGGACTTCGGTCCCTTCAGGAACGCCTCGCTGGAGGCCAGGCTGACCGGCGGGATGCGGCTGCTGGAGATGCTGGCGCCCCCGGCGAAGCGCGGTGGAGAGGCGGCGGCCAGTCCCGGGGGAGGCGTTGGGGCGGGCGGAGCGGCGGGCGGGGGAGCGGGCGCCGCAGGACCGGAAGGCCTCCAGGGGCTTCTCCCGATCCTGCGCGGGATCGAAGGAACCGTCAACTTCAGGGGCGAAACGGATACGAAGGAGCTGTTGAACCTGGCCCGCGCCCTACCGGATCCGCTGCTGGAGGCCATCGCCGGGGAGGCGTCGCGCGCGACGATACGCGCCGAAGGCCTCGCGGCCGCCGGCATCGCCACTTTCTCGCTGAGGGCCGAAAGCGACGGGAAGCAGGCCAGGGTTGACCTGTCCGCGGACGCGGCGGGCGCCGACATCTCCGTGCCCCGGGGAGCCTTCCCGGTACTGCCGGCCGGTTTCCCTGACACGCTGCGCAAACCGCGCGGCGAGCCGTTGTCGCTCAGGATGGGAATCGAACGCAACCTTGCCGCCCGCGCCGACGAGGATGCATGGCGCGGAAATCTGCTGATGGAACTTCCGGGCGATCCGGATCAACCCGTAAGGCTGGACGTGCAGGGCATCAGGACCGACGCGGCGGCGACGCGCCTCGAATTCAACGCCACGCTCGCCCCCATCCCATCCCGGCTTCCCTGCCGCTGGCTCCTGGGCCCTGGGCGGGCGGATGGGCTGCGCACCGCCGGCAATATCTCGATCGGATGTTCCTATTCCGGCGATCCCCGCCGCCTCCCGGACCTCGATCCGAAGGCCGGACGCTTCAGCCTGAACGCCATCATTCCCGTAGAGATCGCTTGGGGGGATAATAAGGGGGGCTGGAAGCTGGCAGCCGACATCCGCCTGGCCGCCACCAACGTCTCCGCGCTGCTGGAGAAAGCGGTCCTGACGCTCTCGGCCGCCTCCCCGGCTTCGGGCAAGACCTCGATCCTCGCCACGGCCGACTTCAAAGATACCCTCCTGTCATCCCCCCGGAAGGATGCCTCAATCCTCTCGACCCTGGCCGGCGGTCCGGGGCGCTTCAGACTCCGCGCCGCGTTCGACTCGCTCGACGCCGGCGGTCTCCGCTCCGCCATCGCCGGCCTGATCGGGGCGGTAACGAAGGGCGAGCCGCAGCGGGCTCCCGTCCCGGCCTTCGCTGTGCCCCAAGGGCTCTCCGGCGAGATCGCGATCTCGATCGGAGATTTCGCGCTGGGGCCGTTCCGCGCCAGGGGACTCACAGGCGCCGGAAAATCAAACGGCCCGGCGGTGCTCCTTGAGCGCCTGTCCGGCAGGACGGCGTGGGGGACTCTATTCTCCGGCTCGGCCGCCCTGAACCTGCCGGGGGCCGAGGGCGGTACGGGGTATTCCTTCGACCTCCACTTCGGAGAATTCCCCCTCAACGACGCGGCATCCAACCTGCTTTCCTGGAGGGATGCAGTCAGCGGAAGGGGCGAACTGTGGTTGAAGATATGTGCGGGCGGGCCGGACATCCGGAGCCTCAGGGCATGGAACGGAAGCCTGCGCCTAAGACTTGCTTCGCCTGCTCTCGGCGCCTACGACCGGGTGCCTGCCCTGGCCGCGCTGGTTGAATCTGCCCGACCGCTCGGCTTCTCCCGCGGATACCTCGAATTCGCGGACTCCGACGCCACGCTCGCGATCTCCAGCGGCAGGCTCGATCTTTCCGGCTTCAGGCTGGAAGGCAAGGGCGCCTCGACGGGCACCAC
>JAOACM010000585.1 GCA_026417845.1 Planctomycetota bacterium
CCACCAGTATGACGGGCGGGTGGTGTGGGAGACGGCGGAGACCGGCGCCCCGTACCGCGAACCTCTGGCGCGGGAGGACGTCATGATCTCCGTCCGGACCAGCCCCTCGGGCGTCACCTTCCGAAGCCTCGGAAGCGGCCGCCTGATCGCGCACGCGGAACTTCCGGAGCTCCTCGCCACCAGGGAGCATCCGATACTCCCGTCCGGAGGCGAGGAGACGCCGATGAGCTTCGACGGCCGGACGCTCCTGCTCACCGACGGCTGGGACTACATCGCGGTGGACGGGACGTCGAACAGAATCAAGTGGCAGAAACGCATCGAAGGCGTGGATCGCACCTCGCCGCTCCCGCTGCCGTTCCGCATCAGGGTGGACGGCGCCGAGATATACTGTCTGAAGCGGAGCTACGACACCCACGCCATGGAGGTATTCGACACCGAGACCGGCGCGCTCCTGTGGAACAGGGTGGAGAACAAGAAGCAGCCGGTCATCTATTCGGCGGTGTTCGATGAGAAGAACATCTACGGTCTGCACCACGAACCGGACATAAAGTCGGTGACGGTGATCGGGCTGGATCGCCGCAGCGGCAGGGAAGTCCTGTTCTGGCGGAAGGCCGGCTACGAGGAGCCGGAGATACTCATGGACGACGAAATGCACGGAAGGCATCTGGCGATCCGCGTCAGGGACAAGCAGAACTTCGCGGTCATCCTGTTCAACGTGGATGCGCGGAAGGTTGATGCCGAGCTGAAGGCGACAGGTTCCGGCTCGTTCGGGAACTACGGCGAGGTTTCGTACGCTGTGCAGGGCAGGTATGCGGGGCTTCTGAGCGGCGCGCAGCTGGTCGTGGCGCGGCCGAAGTGACGGCGGGTGCGGGCCGGGGAGGAGGGCGCGTTCGATGCGGAGAGTCTGCCGGATTCTGGCGTCGCTGGGGCTCGCCGCGGCGGCGGGCGGCTGCCTGGAGGCGGGCTACGTCATACGCCTCGACGAGGACGGGGGAGGTCGCGTCACGGAGACGCTGGGGTTTGCTTCGCGCCTGCTCAGGCTGGAGGCCCGGCTGCCCGAAGCGAAGGGGCGGAAGATCGCCGACCTGCTCACGAGGGAGCGCGTGGAGGAGCGCGCGAAGGCGATGGGCGAAGGGGTGAGCGTGGAGGATTGGAAGCTGGAAGACACCCCTGAGGGCGGCAAGCGTATGACCACGGTCTACCGCTTCAAGGACATCAACAAGCTTACCCTGTGCATGTTCCCCATGGGGCACGGGTGGGACAGATACGACATGAAGTTCGAATACTCCGTCAGCAATAACCCCAAAGCCCCCTGGATACACCTCGCCTGCGTGTACGAAAACATGATCAAGCACCAGGATGTGACCCCGGGCTGGCATGCGGACAGGAGGACCCTCCCGACCGTCTCTGAGCAGGAGATGCAGGATATCCGGCGGCTCCTGCCTGTCTTCAAGGACATGATCAGGGGGTTCCGCCTGACGGTGCGCCTGGAGGTCTACGAGCTGTCGAAATGGGCCAGCTAC
The DNA here is from genome assembly GCA_026417845.1 of Planctomycetota bacterium. Taxonomy (GTDB): domain Bacteria; phylum Planctomycetota; class SZUA-567; order H5-PLA8; family CALKMO01; genus CALKMO01. The sequence continues at coordinate 1,524 of JAOACM010000585.1, forward strand.
ACGCGCGGGCGCGCCATATGCGCGCACGCCAACCACATCAGCATGACGGGGGGGCGCGAAACGCTCCTGGACGTGCGCGACATGGACCTGATCGCCAACGACGACGCTCTCCTGGTGCTGGCATCCTGGCGGCAGCTCGGCAACGAGATACTGGTCCAGCGCATGCTGGACCTGCCGTGGCAGTTCCCGTACTACGGCAAGGTGCAGTTCCGGTGGCTGCTGGAGCAGCACGCGGAGAGCCGGGAGTACTATTGAAACGTGGAGGTCGTCCTCATGGCGCACGGGGGCGGAGATCGTCCGGTCATTCCGGTTTTGGACATCACGAAGAACCCCGCGCCCGCGCGCCTCGGGATGCCGCGGGATCTCCATCCCGCGGCTGGCCGACGGATAAATACCGTGGCCCGGAGGGGCGGAAGCTCCGCGGCGTACTGAAACCGCCGGTCCCGGATACCCGGCAACGGCTTCGAATCAGGGGAGTCCGTGGGCCGAGGAGCGAAGATCTGGCGCTTTGCAGGGACTTCCGTCGGACAGCGGATCGCCAGTGCGACTGTTTTGCATGCTGTCGGACAGAGGCGCCTTGTACGTGGCGGATACTGGAAACTTCAGGTTCGTGCGCGTGAAGCTGGGCTGTCGCGCGCAGGGGCGCGCGAGGCTCCAGACAAAGGAGGGCGTTGACCGGTGATGGACGGCCGGATTCCCCGCAGGGCGAAAGCGGGCGGCGCGATAATACCGCCGCCGCTGGCGGTCCTTGCGGCCGTCGCGGCGGTCGCCTGTTCGCTCGCCGCCTCCGGAGCTTCATACGGCGGAGAGAAGGAGAAAAAGCAGCTCGACCCACCGCCCAGGCGCGGCTGGATGGATTGTAAAGACTCGCCGGAAAAGCACCCCGGTCCCTGGCGGCCGATAAAGGATGACGCCGAGCAGGCCGCGCTGCGGAAGGAGCTGGCGGGGAAAGGCAGGATCGTATTCTGTTCGAACCGCGACGGCAACTGGGAGATATACGTCTGCGAAGCCGACGGGAGCAACCAGACCAACCTGACAAAGAAC
>JAOACM010000586.1 GCA_026417845.1 Planctomycetota bacterium
ATTCCGGATGGTACGCTTGGGGTAACGCATTCCTGCCGCGGCCAGAACTTCCCTCGCGATAACGTACAACGCAACCGCCTTCGCCGGGGTCAAGTAGAGTTGTAGCGGCGCCGTCGCCGGATAGAATCCCTATCCCGTTCCGGACAACCGCACAGGGGGAAAGGGCGGAGCGCGTCCGGAGTCGGTAAAGGGAGGCGCAAATATTGGGATACGTGGAGGCTTCGGCGGCGATGCGTACGCGTTTCGTGATACTGGCGGCGTTCATCATATCGCCGGTGCTGGCGGGTATGGAGTCCGGCTCGCCGCCGGCAGGAGGCGAAGGCGGGCGGACGGCGGAAGCGAAAGAAGGACGGACGCCGGGAAATCCGCGCCCGATAAAAGTCGGCGTTTACATCCTGAACATGGGCAAGCTCGACGTAACGTCGGGATCTTTCTCCGTGGATTTCTATCTCTCGCTCAAATCCGAAGGAGGGGAAATCCCGGAGACGTTCGAATTTCTGAACGGGCGGGCAGCAAGCATCGAAAAGCTCCTGGACAGGCCCAGCGAGAAATTCTACAGGGTGCTGGCAAATCTTACCACCCCCATAGATTTTCAGAGATTCCCGTTCGACGCCCAGCAGCTGCAAATCGTGATCGAGGACAAGCAGAACACGATCGGCGAGGTTGTATACGTTCCGGACGGAACCGAGAGCGGTATGGATCCCGGCGTTTTTTTCCCGGGATGGAAGATAACCGGCTGGACATCCCACTCCGGGAGGCATGATTATCCGCCGTACGGCGAAACGTTTTCCAAATACGTCTTCACGGTGAACATCGAGCGGATAAAGTTGAATTCGTTCATAAAGACGTTTCTGCCGGTCCTGTTCATGATGCTGATAGTGGCATCCAGCTTTATCCTCAATCCGGATCAGAGCAACACCCGCCTGGCCACGATAAGTTCGTCGCTGGTCGCCTCTGCCATGTTCCACATCTCGATATCAAACCAGATACCTCCCGTGGCCTACCTGACCTTTGCCGACAAGTTCATGCTCACGACGTATTTCATCCTCCTGTCGAGCTTCTTTCTCAACATCGCCATATTCGTGCTGCAGAGCAGGGAAAAAAAGGAGCCGGCCGCCAGATTCCACAGGATCAGCAAAGCGATCGTTTTCGTGGGCATGCCCCTTGGATACGCGGCGCTGTTTCTCCTCGGGTGAAGGCTGGTGTGTGGCCTGAGAGCCTGTCCAAAAACTTCCCGCCGGGCGGTGTGGACGCTGAGCGTATAAGCTGAGCACCGGAGGTTCTCGGACAGGCTCCAGATGCGGATGCAACCGGACGACTTGAGATCCGCCAGAGGTAATCTGCGGAGGTTCTTGCGGGAGGCGACGACGGGTCCCTCCTCTCGAAGCGCTTCTGGGAGCCCGTATCCGACTTTGCATCTGCGGCCATGCGCCCGGCAGGGCGCGCGTAGCGCAACCGGCACCAGAAGAGGCGGAGACGGGTAGGCGCGGGAGCGGATGGGCAAAGGCGTTTCAACCGGAAACTCCGGCGGAGGGCTGCCCCGGAGGATCCGCAAAGTTCCCTGCCGTCACGGCGCCGTAGCGCCTGACGCGGGTGCGGTAATCTTCGATGGCGGCATCGAGGTCCGGCCTGTCGAAATCCGGCCACAGGACCGGCGTGAAATAAAGTTCGGCGTAGGAAACCTGCCAGAGCATGAAATTGGATAGGCGCTGCTCTCCGCCGGTCCGTATCAGAAGATCCGGGTCGGGTACGCCGTCCCGTCCTATCTCCACCGCGAATGTTTCTTCGGTTATGGATGCCGGGAGCAGATCGCCCGACGCGGCGCGCGCGGCGATCCTCCGCGCCGCCTCAGCTATCTCCGCGCGCCCGCCGTAATCTATGGCCATGCGCAGGTGGAGGCGTTTGCCGTCGGCAGTGCGGCGCTCGGCTTCCTCGATCAGCCTCCTGCTGCTCTCCGGTATCCTGTCCCTGCGGCCGACTGCGGAAAACCGCACGCCCTCGCGCAGAAGCTCCGGCAGCTCCCTTTTCAGATGCTCCTCCAGCAGCGAGAACAGCACTTTTATCTCGCGCTCCGGCCTCCGCCAGTTCTCGCTCGAGAAGGCGTACAGCGTAAGCGTCTCCACGCCCCTTTCCGCGCAGGCCCTTGCCGTCCTGCGCGCCGCATCGGCCCCGGCGGCGTGTCCGCGCCAGCGTGGAAGCCCGCGGGCCTCCGCCCAGCGCCCGTTGCCATCCATTATTATGGCTATATGCCTCGGAATTCCGTTCATCGCGTTCCTTTCGCCTGTACACGATGCCGGCTTTTCGCGCCCCGGCACCTCAGCTGGCCAAACGGCGACAGCCCATCCCGTCGCTGCCGTCGTTATCCCCTCGATGCGACCGCCGGCAGTCCTCCGGCGGCACCCTCGGCGCCCGCCACTCCGGCGCCGCGTTCCGCCGCAAGAGGCGGCAGGACCTGCCGGAGGATTTCAAGATAGCGATCCAGCGCCGCCCGTCCCTTGTCCGTGATCCTGTAAACAGTCCTGTGCCTGCCGGCGCCGCGTTCGCGCCCGGCCTCGATGTA
>JAOACM010000587.1 GCA_026417845.1 Planctomycetota bacterium
GGCAAATAGCGCTGACGGAAGATTCCGTCCTTCACGCGGCTTCTTCGCGCGATCCGGGCACTGGAATCGAGCAATTCGAACCGGAACGATCCGGCGGATCGCACGTTACGGCCGGTCGGGAGGATTTCTTTTCTTCAGGCATTGGCAATACAATGCTTCTTTACTGGCTTTCCATGCTTTTTAATCCGGCATCAAATCCATCGCACCAACGTCCATCCATCGCGAGAGAGGAGGACGATGAATGACGCCGGCCGTATCCGGACAGTCGGTCATATGTCGGCGTTCGTCCCGCCGGGCGCTTTCTCCGGGGCGGTTCCACGCCTACCTCGCGATAGTGCCGCTGATCCTGATATCCGGGATAGGGATGGCGATGGGCGCCCGCATCACATGGGTCGCGCTGGCAGGATGTCCCGCGACATCCCTGGAGAAGCCTTTGAGCATCGGCGTATGCCTGCTGGCGATCGCCATCGCGCTGCTCGCGTTGGCGGCAGCATCGCTGCGCATGTGGCTCCGCATGCAGGAGGTGGAAAAGGTCCATGCGCAGATCGTGGATTCCCACGAGGAGGCCATGAAGGAGGCGCGGCGATACAGGCGGCAGGTCGAGGCGCTTTCGCTCATGCGCGAAATCCACAGGACCGGCAACATTGCGTCGCCGGAGGAAAGGCTGCGGCAGACGCTGGCGGCTCTTGCCGATGCCACGGGATTGCGCGAGGCGACCATCTACTCCCTGGACCCGGAAACTTCCGCGCCGAGACCGGCGGCGACGTACCGTTCCAGCGACGGGAGCACGCTTTTCGTCCTGCTGAAGACCGGAGCCGGCATCGGGGCGGGCGACGGCGGGGACGGAGACGGGCGGCACTGGTCCAGGGGCGTATCCTGCGGAAAATTGAGCGTCGAGCGCAGGGACAGGAATCTTACCATAAGCGGCGACATATGCAGAGGGGAGATGCGTATAGGCTGCGCGTGGCTCAGGGTCTGCGGCGACGGGCGTCCTGCCATACTGTCGCAGGACCCGGCGGACCTGCTCGAATCGGCGCTCAGGGAGACGGATATCGAGTGCGGGCAGGCGGCGGAGGTGCTTGAGCATCGGAGGCTGCTGAGGCGGCTGGATGCTGGGAAGCGGCGCCTGGACCTCGCCCTGCCGCTCAACGCCGAGCGCCGGGTCGTCGGGGCCATGCGCGCGAGGCTGGATGCGGTGGCCGACGATGAGCACGCGGCCTGGATCGAATCGGTCCTGGTCGAGGCGTCAGACCACATCGGCCTGGCGCTCAAAAAGGAGCAGGATTCGATCGAGGCCGCCACCGACGGGCTGACGGGCCTGTTCGTGAAACGACGCATGCTCTCGGACCTCGCGCGGATGATCGCTGAAAGCTCCGAGTCCGGGAGAAGCCTCTGCCTGCTGATGTTCGACATAGACCATTTCAAGAAAATCAACGATACGTGGGGGCATCTGACCGGCGACAAGGTGCTGAAGGGCGTGGCCAAAACGCTCCTGAAATCGCTCCGCGCGAACGACGCGGCCTACCGGTACGGCGGGGAGGAACTCGCCGTGGCCCTCCCGAATACAACCGTGGCCAGGGCCGCGCAGGCGGCCGAACGCATCAGGGCGGCGATCGCGGCGGAGGAGTTCTTCGCCGGGGACGGGACCAGGGTGCCGGTCACCATATCCATCGGCGTGGCAGATATCGCGCCGGACATCCGGACTCCGGAAGCTTTAATCGCAAGGGCGGACGCCGCGTTGTACGCCAGCAAACGCGGCGGCCGCAACAGGGTCACGGTCTGGTCGCAGGAGCCGGCGGCGCAGCGCGCGTGAGCCGGGATGCGCGCCGCCTGGCTCCTCGACGTGAAACGACAGCCCGGCTTCGCCTCCGCATCCGTTCGCGCCCGATAAACAACACCGTCTCCGCCGCTATGTTTTCGCCCCGCGGCGCTTGAAGCCCGGCGCGCCCCGGCCCGGATCGCTCCTCCATAAAACGGCCTCTCCTGCATTCGTAATTGTCTGCCGTGCCCATATGTGGCGTTGCAGCAGGCAGAGCGGACCCGTTTATACCAGCGCTACCGTTGTCCCATCCGGACCGCCGCTGCTGATGGCAGCCGTCGCCAGAATGCGACGAACGATTACCTGCGTTCCTCTGGCGCCTCTTGGCCACCTGGCGGACCGGGGGGCGGATCGCGCGATATCTCGGCACGTCCGGACCTGCGGACACGGCGCTCCGGCAGGCTCGCCTCCGGCCCTCTCTTAAATTCGCTTTGGGGTAAAAATCATGGAAAACGCTGCCCCGCAGATGCGGGCTGTCTTTGAGGAACTGATGTAAGACTCCTCGCAGCCCGCACCAATCTTCCTCCCGTCAGTGGAATTGCAACCGGCCTTGGTACGGCGGAATTATCTTCTAATCCCGGTGCGTCAATTCCCGTCTTCAAATCGGGGGAATTAAGGGAAGGGCGCCGAGCTGCGGCCCGCGCCGTACCCCGGCGGGAAGTACCGCCTCCCGAATGTGCGTGGAGGATGCCGCTGCGGCCGCTTCCCATTCGGGCGCGGGCGGCGGATCGGTATGGAGG
>JAOACM010000588.1 GCA_026417845.1 Planctomycetota bacterium
GCTGGGGCATCCCGGAGGACTGGGATGAGGCGCTCAAATGGTACCGCAGGGCCGCCGACCTCGGCTACGGCCCGGCCACGGCCCGGCTCGCCGAACTCTCGGAAAAGATCCGCAAAAGGGAGGCGAAAGCATCCCAGCCCGCGCCGCGGGAATCGTCCGGAGGCCCCGAAGGAAGCCGGACTGCGGACGCGACCGCGGGCGAAGCTTCGGGCGCAACATCCCGGACTCAGGCGCCGCAATCCCCGGCCGCGGGGACCGATGCGCAGACCTACGATCGCCACATGAAGGCCGGCAGGGACGCGCTGCTGGCGGGCCGGAAAGACGCCGCCGAGGATTCCTTCCGCGCCGCCCTCGAAGCAAGGCCGGACGATCCGGAAGCATCGTACCTGATCGGGAAACTCTGCTTCGACGCAAAACGCTACCGCGAGGCGGAACGTTTCTACCGCATCGCGGCTGAAAAGGACCACACCGTGGCCCAGAACGCCCTCGGCAGAATGTACGCCATCGGCTACGGACCGGTGCTCAGCCAGAAGGAAGAGGCCAGAAAATGGTTCCAGAAAGCGGCCGCGAAAAACGACCCCGAAGGCCTGTTCAACATGGGCCAGGTGTACGAACTGGGCTGGGGCATCCCGGAGGACTGGGATGAGGCGCTCAAATGGTACCGCAGGGCCGCCGACCTCGGCTACGGCCCGGCCGCCGGGAAGATCGCCGAAATCGAGCGGCGGAGGAAAAATAAATAACAACCCGTCCGGAAACTCCCCGCCGGACACGGGGAACGCTGATCGCATAAGCCGAGCGGGGGAGGTTTTCGAACAGGCTCCAGGAACAAATCCCGGGCGTCAGGGCCCCGGACCATGGGAGCGAACTGTAGAGGCTGCCTGGAACCGAACCGGTGAGACCACGGAATCAGGGGCCCTTGAACGGGGAGCGGGGCCCTGTCCACCGGAGCCGCTCCGCCCGTGCCCTGGTCAGGTCTCCGGGATATGGGAGCATGATACAACCGGATCGCGACGGGCATCCGGCGCCTTCCGCGCGGGCTGTCGCGATGGACGTTGTTGAGGCTGGCCGCAGCCCTTCTCCCCTTGCGCTTGACGCCATGCCGGATATCTGGCATGGATATGGACAGAGGCTCGAATGGGCGGTTAGCTCAGCTGGCTAGAGCACCAGCTCGACAAGCTGGGGGTCACTGGTTCAAGTCCAGTACCGCCCACCATCCCCACGAAAATACCCCCGACCAGGCAGCGGCTGGCCCGCGCGAAGGCCCGGACCGGGATATACCGCTGTACTTGGAAATCCCGACCTCTCATGATTCCAGCCGGAAACCCGGTTTTTTTACTTAAGGGTCGTATTGCTTCTGACGATAAAGAAAATACCGAAGATGCGCGATGCGTATCCTGTGGGAGGGGGACAGCCGCAAAGTGGAGAAGGGGCCCGGCATTGGAAGCCGGGCCCCGCTTTTTTTGTCGAATCTTCGACAACCGGCGGCTTTTCCGCAGTTGCCCTGCGCATGGCAAATACTTGCACACAAACGCCCTCTTCGTGATCGTTCGTTATAACTTCCTGCCCAGACGAGATGTTGCGTCTTTTGCGCGAACGGCCGCCCGGATCCGGCGCTTCAAGAAATATTGAAGTTTTCCTTGCATAAAACGCGAAGTCTGGGTATGCTCTCTGAAGTCCGGCACCGAAGCCAGGCGCCAGCCGGCGGGCGCTGGCATCTTATGGGCGCCGCCAGCGGGTGGGCTCTGGCAGCCGGGGGGCGCCAGCGGGCAGGCGCCGCCCACGACTGGGCGCTGGCATCGTATGGGCGCTGGCAGCGGGTGGGCGCCACCAGCGGGCGGGTGGGCGCCAGCGGGTGGGCGCCAGTGGGCGGGCACCAGCGGGCGGGCGGGAGGAGGGGGATGGCAGGCGCCAGCGACGGGCGCCAGCGGCGGGCGGAGGCGCTCAAGGCCCGGCCCCGGGCGGACGCATAAAAGGAGGATATCGCCGTGTCCATAGACCTTAAAAAGCTCTGTCAGGTCAGAGCTGCCGGCCCGATCTTCGTTTATCTGCTGTTCAGGGCCAGGCGCGAGGGCAGACGCCTGGTCGTCCGCGTCCGCAGGAAGACCATCGCCGCCGCCCTGGGCATAAGGTGGTGCTACACAATCACCAGAGGCCTCCGCGCCCTCCAGAAGGCGGGACTTATCCGCTTCCGCCGGCGCGCCATCAGACGCGAGGGGGAAATCCAGAGCGCATTCCTCGAGATCCGCATCCGCGAATTCCCGTGGCTCGGACAGGGCCGGGGCATTGCATCAGACAAGGAAGCCATCGCGGCATGCCCGGAAATCGCTACGACATGTCCGGGAATCGCCACGACATGCCCGGAAATCGCCACGGCATACCCGGAGGCTGCCCTGCCCAAGTCGGATGCGACCGCCAGGAGAAGCGGCAAGGGGCCAGCCGTCGAAGCTCCCGGAGGCAAAGCCGCGGAAGATGCCGGCCGCGCAGGCAGCATCCCAGACAGGGTGATACTGGCGACAGGCGAGACCGCCGATCCGCCCTCTGAAAAGATCG
>JAOACM010000589.1 GCA_026417845.1 Planctomycetota bacterium
CCTGAACCTCTACTCCTACGCCTCCGGCGACCCGGCAAACGCCTGGGACCCGTGGGGGCTGAAGATTATCGTAGGCGGAGTGATCGAACCCGAACGGGAGCTCGCGGAAGATGACGTCGCAGGTTGGGAAATGAAATACCGCGACCTAGCCCTTCGCCTCATGAAAAGTCCGCAGGAGTACAGGTTCCCATCCTACGCGCACTTCAGCAGGCAGCTCAGAACCCGGTATTCCGAATACGCCTGCAAGGCCTCCAGCCCGCAACAGGAGGCTCCCGGCCTTTGCATTGCCGGCTTCCACATAGGGACCATCACGGAGGCCGTGGCCGAACGCGCCGCAGCAACGGTCGAGGGGCTGGATGTGATTCTGTCCGGTGAAACCTGCGTGGCGGTCGAACAGATACAGTCTGAGATGGCGGACCGCATAGCGAAGGTGATGGTGTGGGACGAGTCGGAACTGTCAGGGTATGCGGTGCTTGCCGGGGACCTGAGCGGCGTTACGACAGTTGGCGAGGCGATATACGGGGTGGATGTCGGAGAGGCCGTTTTTCTGGAGGCGGAGGAGAGAATTTCGAGGGGGCTTTTGGGCGGCGGATATGCGGTACTGGTAGCCGTCGGCGGCACCGGGGCCGCCAGCGGAGCACGGGTCAGTTTCGCGGCAGGATGGAAGGGTTTGGGCTTGAAGGAGGCCGTCGCCGGAGCTAAAAGGGCGATCCGGTGGGAGGGCGTGGGGCGGTCAAAGTTCATTGGCCAATTGCGCGCGGCCGTCCGCTATGAAGGGACGGGACTGGCAGCCGCGTCGAGGGCTGCGGTCCCTCCGCCATCGAGGGCGCTTGAGCCGATCGGAGCGAGGGGCGTATCCGTTCACGAACAGGTGGTCGCCGAGTATGCGGCGAAGCATCCACCTGTTGTCATCGGAGAGAATATGAAAAGGGTAAACTTTTATGCTCGAAAGATCGGAGGTCAAACTATCGACGACTGGCTAGCCGGAAGGCCTTGGTCGCAAAAATTAAACGACGATTTTATCGCCGCCATGAAATCACAAGGGCGCGAGTTCACTGATATCGGGCCGGATTTTTCGCGTCGCCTTCAGCGCCGGATAAACCCGACACTTGGGCATCCCCCAAGTGCAGCTTATGGAAGTGAAAGGCAACTCCTCCTGAACTATGAGAATTACCGACGTGTTTATTGTCGCTTTGGGAAATATCAAGGTGGCGTTCCGGGATTCGACTTCTAAGAAAGGAGTTAATATGAGCCGTTCAGGATTCACGCCGCAACAATTCCGGGCCTTGGCTGCAGGGAAATTAAGTTTCTTGGAATCAAAGGGTTTTTTTCGCAAGCCCGATCTTGAAGAGTCGAGTCCGACTATGGGCACGATTGTTTACTTGGGCAAACACATCGGATTCGTTTTCAGCTTTGATGTTCGCGATCAATGCGTGGACGCCGAAATCGTGAAAGTATGCAATGGGCAGGTTAAAAATAATTGGGAAGGTGGTTACTCTTCCAGTCTTTTGAGTTATCTCGTTAAATACGCAGGTTATCGAGGAGGACTTGCCGCTATGGGCCATTCTCCTAGTGGAGGAACTCCCTCGCCGTCTCTTCAAGAAATGCTGGATGGCTGGGTCAAATTGCTACGACAATCTGGCGAGTTCCTTCTGATCGACAGGCCGGATTTGCTTCCGAAGGCTCCGCCGAGAGACTAGGAACGAACGGTATCCGGTATATCCGTAGCCTTGCCCCTCTTCCTAGTGTGCCGCCGGCCCGACAGGCCGGAGCGCTTTTCCTGGGCATCTCGCCGGGAGGCGGAATCCCGCCCGATGTCACGGGTCACTTGAAAACCGGCCGCCGCGGGTCACTTCGAAACCGGCATACCAACGGCACACCGAAATGTACTCCCTATCCGAACAGCCCCCGCCGCCGAACTCTTCCTCGGCTGGGACGCCGTCGCGCCGGTCAGCCCGCCGGACCGGCACGTGGTTCCTTGATGGCTTGCCACATCTTCCGTTGCTTCCGCCAGTCCATGACGGCAGCAATGGGACGCAGGTGGCGCTCGCGGATGGGGTCGCGGCCATGCTCTGTGCGCGGCAGGAAGAGAATCTCCTCCTGGATGTCCGGGGCAAGGTTCAAGAGGCTCATGATCTGCGTCACGCGGGCGCGGGTCACGTGTCCCAGCCGGGCGATGTCGGCGTAGTCGGCCACCTCGCCGGAGCGGACGAGCTTCTCCAGCCGGATCGCCAGGGCCATGAGTCGCGAAACGCGCGGGACGCGCCCCAGAGGGAGGGGCTTTCCCTCCGGTGCCCGCCCCTCGGCGAGCACCTTCCTTTGGCCCCGCCCTTGGCGGAAATGGACTTCCCTCGTTATCGTAATTCCCCGCGTCATGCGATGGCCTCCTTATGGCTTGGGGTTGGGGAATTGCGGCTCTGCGCGTTGTCGGCCGCGGTCGCCAGCGCCTTGCCGTCGTCGCCTGCCCGTGCCGTGGGCACGGCGTAAAGGCGGCCGCTACGGGCGGATGCCGCCGCATCCATCGTTCCGCCAAGCGACCGGATGC
>JAOACM010000590.1 GCA_026417845.1 Planctomycetota bacterium
GAGACAGTCCGAGGGGAAAGGCTGGCCCGCCGTCGCCTCCCACCCGTGTCTCCGCGGGTTACCTCCGACAGCTCCCGAATCACTTGGTCGGCATCCGCATTTACGGCCATGCCCCCCAACCCCCTTTTTCCGGCAAAGCGTCCCTTTCCCCGCGAACCGACGGCGGATATATTAAAGATTGGGCGGCATGGTAACGGACGTCTCGAAGCGCGGACCGGGTGCGACGCGGCATGTCGGCGGGCGGCGGCGAATGCATGCGCGCGATGCGAGATGGGCTGCGCAGCAGGCTCCGGCTTTCCGAGTGATGGGGAAGGCAGCCCGGTGGGACATGTTCGCGCGAAGTCACGTCGGACGGGAACGCAAGGAGGGATCGCGATGATATACCTGGGAATCGCCATAGGGGTACTGGTGCTCCTGCTGCTGGTCCTGATCGGGATATACAACAATCTCGTGACATACCGGAACCATTACAAAAACGCCTTCGCTCAGATAGACGTGCAGCTCAAGCGGCGCTACGACCTGATCCCGAACCTCGTCGAGACGGCCAAGGGGTACCTCAAGCACGAACGGGAGGCGCTTGAGAACGTCACGAAGGCTCGCTACGAGGCTATGGCGAAGGCCGGGGTGGCGGCGGCCAGTCCAGGGGACGCCGCGGCGATGGCCGGGCTGGCCACGGCGGAGGGCGCTCTGACCGGAGCGCTCGGACGCCTCTTCGCCATATTCGAAAACTATCCCGATCTGAAGGCGAACCAGACGATGATGTCCCTGATGGAGGAGCTGAGGTCCACGGAGAACAAGGTGGCCTTCGCACGGCAGGCGTTCAACGATGCCGTTATGGCCTATAATATCCTGCGCGAAAAATTCCCAAACAACATCGTGGCCGGGATGTTCGGATTTACCGAGGCGAAGCTGCTCGAGGCGACTGAATCGGCCGAAGAGCGGAAGGCTCCCAAGGTGCAATTCTGATGCCCGGGACGTTTTTCGAACACCAGGAGCGGGCGCGCAGGCGCACCTGGCATCTCCTGTTTCTGTTTGCGCTGGCCGTGCTCGGTATCGCAACCGGGATATATTTCGTGATCGCCGCCGTTTTCGCCATGCGGGAAGACGGCGTTCCATGGGATCCCGAGCTGTTCGTATGGGTCGCCGGCGGGACGGTGGCCTTCATCGGTCTTGCCAGCCTGATCCGCATAGTGGATCTGCGCAAGGGCGGCGCGGCGGTGGCCGGGATGCTCGGCGGCCGTCAAGTATCGAGAGATACGAACGATCCGGCCGAGAGGCGGCTCCTGAATATTGTGGATGAAATGGCCATCGCATCAGGCATTCCTGTGCCGGACGTATACGTCCTGGATGGCGAGACCGGGATCAACGCGTTCGCCGCGGGTTACAATGTGGGAAACGCCGTCGTAGCCGTAACGCGCGGAGCGATGGAGAAGCTGGACAGGGACGAGCTCCAGGGCGTGGTTGCGCACGAATTCAGCCACATACTCAACGGCGACATGAAGCTGAACATCCGTCTTATCGGCATCCTGTTCGGAATACTGGCCGTGGCGGCGGTCGGGCGAACTCTCCTGAAAATAGCTTTCCGGGTGCCCTCCGGAAGGCGGGACAGAAAGGGAACGCATCCTGCGATAATCCTGCTGGGGTTGGCGCTGCTGATCATAGGCTACATAGGCGTGTTCGTGGGCAGGCTGATACAGGCGGCGGTGAGCCGCCAGCGCGAGTTTCTGGCGGACGCCTCGGCGGTTCAATTCACCCGTAACCCTTACGGCATCGGCGGGGCGCTGCTGAAGATAGCCGGGATGGGCGATGGATCATATATGGAGTCCCCCAGGGCCGAAGAGGTCGGCCATCTCCTGTTCGGCGAAGGCAGGCGGGTATCGTTCCTGTCGCGCATATTCTCTTCGCACCCACCCATTGAGGAACGAATCAGGCGGATATCGCCGGAACTGTTGCGGGGAGCCGCGCGACCGCAACCCCGGACGGCGGTCGCACTCCCGGCCGGAACGGCCGGGATCGCTCCCGTGGCGGTTCCAACGCCGGCGGGTGCGGCGGCACCGCGTGTCTGGGGCGCGGGGCAATCTCCCGTCGCGGCTCGACCGGCAGAGTTTATGGCGCGCGTCGGAGTGCCGGGCGCGGATTCCGTCGGTTTCGCGGCGGACATCATTGCGGCGATGCCGGACAGGGTCCTGGCGGCCGCCCGGGAGCCGGAAGGCGCGGCCTGCCTGATATCAGCGGCCATCCTGGATACATCCGAACCCGTTCGGAAGGAGCAGCTCCGGCTGATAGCCGCCGGAGCCGGTGCCGGCGCTGCGGACAGGGCGGCAGATCTCTACGAACTTATTGCGCCCAGACGCAACCTGTATGCCCTCCCGCTGGTCGAGGTTTCGGCGCCTGCGCTGAGAACATGGCCGCGGGACCGCCAGGAGGCATTCCTGCGCACGCTCAGATCTCTCATCATGGCCGACAACAAGGTTACGCTGTTCGAGTTCGGCATCTGGTGGCTGGCGACCAGGCGGCTGGCCCGTTCCGCCGGTCCGGACCGTCC
>JAOACM010000591.1 GCA_026417845.1 Planctomycetota bacterium
CTTCCGTTTCAGTTCCTCCGCAAACCCCGGCGATGGCGATATTTCTCCGACGGAAGCGGCCGCGGCCAGAGCGTCGCGGCATCCATCGAATATCTCGCGGCATGCCTCGCACTTTTCCAAGTGGACGCTTATCTCCCGCCTGATGGAATCTGCTTCGCCTTTCAGGCAGGCCACGATCTCTTCCCGTACCCGTTCGCAGTTCATCGCTTCGATCCCGTCCCCGGCAGCCGCAACTTTCCGAGCCTGCTGAGCCTTTCCCGCAGCCTGTTTACCGCATGGTGCATCCTGCTCTTCACTGTCCCCTCAGGTATGCCCAGTGTTTCGGCGATCTCCGCGTATCGCATCCCCTGCACCTCGCTGAGCACGAACACGACCTTCTGATCCTCCGGCAGGGATTCTATCGCCGCGATGACCGCCTCCGAATACTCCTCCTTGCCCGCACCCTCAGGAGGCGCCTCAACCCGCATCGCCTCGACGCTCTCGCGCAATCCCGCGCCGTCTTCGCCTCCCGCATCGAGGCTTCTCAGCTTCCGTTCCTGCCTCGTCTTCCTGAGGTGGTCTATCCAGCAGTTATGCGCTATCCGGTACAGGTACGTCGTGAACCTCGCCGTCGCCTCGTACCTGCCCCGATGCGTAAACAGCCGGATGAAAACCTCCTGCGCCAGGTCCTCCGCCAGATCCCTGTCCCACGTCAGGCGGTAATAGAAGTTCAGAACCCCCTTGCGATGGCGATCCACCAGCGAGTCGAACGCCTGCTCGTCACCGGCTTCGATCCTCGCCATCAGCTCGGCGTCGCTTAAGCCGCGGCATCCGCCCGCATTACCTTGAACGTTGCATGCAGGATCCAAGGTTCAAAAATTCCTCCGGAATCTCACGCCCCACAACCGGCGTGCGCACGATGTGCACAGCCCTGACGATCCAGATTTCGCTTCATTGGCAACGCCCCGCCTGATCTTGGAAGATTTGCTCCCATGACACAATGGCATGTCCCATCCTGATAACGGGGCTGGGCCGGAATGTTTGCATAAAATTTTCAACTGCGGGCTTGCGTTTCCGGCCCCGCCATATTGCGTACCCTTTACCCCTGCACATGTGGCGTGCCGGGGCGTCAGGGAGACCGTGCGATTCATGGATTTGCCCCGCACTCCCAGCCTGTTCGCAGGAAGACAAGGTAGTTTTCGACCATGCGGTCCGATATGTTTTCTTCGTAGGGGCCAGCGGTGGGCGAGAGGATGAGCCGCCTGCCGCGACATTCGTCCAGTATGGCGCGGACCGCAGCGGCCATTTCCTCTGGCGTATACGAGCGGAAGCAGTCGTACTGTATGTTGCCGATCAGCGCCATGCGGTCGCCGGCGATCTCGAAGGCCTCCGTGAACGTGCAGTTGCCAACGGGCGGGGCCTCTATGGTGTGGATCGCGTTCGGCGCAATCTCTAAGAAATCGGGCAATATCTCTTTTATCTGGCCGTGGTAGTGGATTATGGCCCTCTTCCCGTACGAGCGGATCATGCCGACCAGTTCTCTGGCGTAAGGAACTATCCACGATCTGAACGTTTGCCTGCTGACCAGCGGCGGAGATGCCAGCTCGCTGCCTATCAGGAAGTAGACATCGGCCAGATCGCGTTCGAGGCAGTATTCGTAGACCATCCTGAGCCGCCGCATGGCGCGATCGAGGAAGTCTGAAACGACGTCGGCGGCGGTCAGCGACCAGACGGCATACTCGGCGGTATCCGCGGCGAAGTAAAGCGGACATATGGGTTCTCCCAGCTCGAGCATCATTGCGCCCATCTCCGCCGGGAACTCGGCCTTTTCCTTCAGGTATTCCGGCAGGGCGGCGTCCATCCCGGCGCGGATCCTGTCTGGATCTTCCTCGACAGGAAGGCCCGCGAAAACCTTGAGGTCTTCCTCCGTCCGGAGCATCTTCCTGACGACGGTTTCGCCTTCGCGCCGGCGTTCCTCGCCCACGAGCCGTTTCCCGCCGAACTCGATTATCTCGCGGCGTATCGTCCATCCGCCCTCGCGCGTCTCCTCGCGCCGGCGCTTCACATCGGGCGCGAAAAGGGACGGCCCCAAAGGTCTGCGGTTCAGCGTGACGGCCAGGCGGTCGGCGAGATCCACCACGGGCTTGTAGCGCGGGCTGTTCCGCACGTCGGCATAGCACCCCAGACGGTGATAGGGGAAGAGCAGCCATATCGGCACGCGGTCGGTCGGTTTGCCATCCAGCGCGGCGAGTATCCGCTCCCGTGGCGTCATCCTCTCCACGGCGCCTCCCTTTTCTGCTCTCTTCAGAGTCTGTTCCAAAACTTCCCGTCGCAAAGTCGAGAGCGCAGAGCCGTAACCTGTGCGAGGGCAGGTTGTTCGGACAGCCTCTTATTATTTCCCCTTCCCGCTTTCAGCTTATCGAGGACCGCCAGAGCCCACAACATCAGTTGTGGGGATCAAATGGGGATGGACGCCTGGCCGTAAATGCGGACGCTAACCGGGGCGATTTGAGAGCTGTCGGGTAATTCGCTGTCTCTTATACACATCTGACGCTGCCGA
>JAOACM010000592.1 GCA_026417845.1 Planctomycetota bacterium
GCCGTATCCATACCCATAACCGTAGCCGTAGCCATATACTTCAGCCATGGCATCCAGCCTGTCCACACCATTTACGACCGCCACCAGGTCCTTGATGCCGGCGCCGAACAGCATCGCGGCCGCCCGCTTGACTTCCTCAATCACGGTACGTCTGCTCTTGGTGACCATGATGACTACATCTGACTCGCGCCCCAGCATACATGCATCCGCTATCGCCAGGACGGGCGCGGTGTCGAAGAGCACCACATCGTAGTGAGGTTTGATCGCCTCGATGGCGCGCGACAGGTCTTCGGGACGGGTCTGCGCGATGTCTCCGATCTTAGCGCCTCCGGCCGGCAGGAAGTGGAGGCCGTCCGATCCGGCGAAAACGCGATCAGGCCGCCACATCCCGTCCGACAGCAACTCGGCGAAACCGGGCCAATCGCGCCGATCCATGGCCGCGGAGAGCGATTTTTTCCTGAGATCGGCGTCAACCAGAAGGACCCTGCGGCCCAGCTTCGCGAAGACGCAGGCCAGGTTCGACGCGACGAAGGTCTTCCCGGTTCCTGCCGACGGGCTCGTGACGGTCATGATCAGCGGCTTACCGGGGCCGCGCGGCGAACCGTACATCGCCTCGAGGGATATCTGGATATTCCTGAAGCTGTCCGCGCCAGGCGAAAGCGGGTGCTCGCGCACGAAGCGGACCGCGTCCTCACGAGCAAGTTCCGGCTTCATGAGCGGTATCCTGCCGGTCACTTCCATGCGGAGACTCCGCTCCAGTTCCTTCCCGGTCCTTATCGTGTTGTCCAGCGATTCGATCCCGTAGGCCGCGAGGACGGCCAGCGCAAGGCCGGCGATCAGACCGAGCAGCATATTCAGCTTCCAGTTGGGCCTGGCGGGCCTGGACGCGGGCCTGGCCTGCTGCCACGGGCGCGCGTAGGAGAATTCGTAGCGGCTCGTTATTTCCGATTCGCTCTTCTTCTGCGCAAGTTCCGAATACAGCCGTTCAGCTATGGCCGCCTCGGAGCTCAGCACCTTGTGCTGAGCCGCCTTCGCCTTTATCTCTTCGTATTCCTCCGAGACCTCCCGGAACATCTCCTCCAGGCGGGCATGCTCGGCCTTGAGCCTTTCCAGCTCGGACGATATCTGGACTCCGATCCGTCCGATCGCCGCAGCCAAGTCCTTCTCCAAGTCCCCGATCTCCGCCCGTATCTCGGCCACCTCCGGGCTCTCCGGCTTATACTTCGCGAGCGCCTGGCGCAGTCTGGCCCTGCATTCATCCATCTGCTGCTGGAGCCTCTGGATGCCGGGGGCCGACCGGGCGCGGGGCGTTTCGACCAGATCCTCCGGCGAATCGGCCTCCCGCTCCAGGAATTCCATCTCCGCTTCCATCGCCGCGATTTCAATCCTCTTTGCGTTCAGCGCCGCGCTCAGGTCCTCGTATCTCTTCCGCGTCGGGTGCCTCTCGAATTCCCTCGCGTCGAATCTGGTCTCCCGCTCGAACCTCGTCAGCGCTTCCTGCTTGGCTATCCACTCGCGCCTGAGCTCCGGGACCGATTTGTCCAGATAGGTCTTGGCATACAGGCTCGAGGATTGCATGCGCCGCGTCATCTCGTCCACGAACGCCGCGGACCACGCGTTCGCCAGATCGGCGGCGCGTTTCGGATCTTCGTCAAGCACCTCAAGGTACAGTATCTGGCCCTCCACGCGGGCCTTGAGTTTCCCCATGGTCGCGCCGGCCGCCAGTTCCTGGGCGCCGCAGGTTTCCGCGACCTTCTGTATCACTGGTGAACTCTCGGCCAATACGCACTGAGCCCTGGCCGCGTCGCCGGAAATCGCCACCACCTGCCCCTCTCCGGTTATGATGTTTTTGCTGAGATTCTCGATGAGGATTCCGGCCGCGCTCAGGTACAGGACCGGCTGCAGCGCCGTGTGGATGGCCGTCGCGGCCAGAGTCAGAAGCAGGACTACCAGGGCAACGAGCTTATGTCGGACCAGTGCATGGAGCACCCGCCGCAGGAGAACCGCTTCCTCTCCATGCCCCTTCTCCCTCGCGATCTTCGTGCCAGCCCTGTTGCTCAAGGCCGATCCTCCGCCTTCGCCCGCCCTATTCCAGACCCAAGCCCGTCGGAACGATCGAAGCCTTTCCCCGGGATGACGGGTCCGCTCCGAAGGCCCACGTAACGGCGTTCCCGTCGGCGTGGGTCGCTGCGAAGGATCAATAACGTTTCGATCGGGCCCCGCCGGTCCGTCTTTCCTGTCCAGCCAGACGTTCCCTCGCCAATCGTTCCATGAACCGGTCGTACCACGATGTCCACTGCGGCGAATCGGCTCCGTTGATCCTGACCGCCCTGGCCCTCCGCTCGGCCGCCTGGAAGTCGCCGAGCCTCAGGGCAAGCTCAGCCCACATGGCGCACGCTTCGGCCGATGTCGCCGCCGCCCCTTCCAGCACCGCGTCTGCCGCGGCCCATCTGGCCTCCGCCATCAGCTTCCCAGCGAACGCCACGGCCACCAGCGGCGCCCGGCGCAGGTCTCCCGCCATACGC
>JAOACM010000593.1 GCA_026417845.1 Planctomycetota bacterium
GAGACAGGGCCAAGACCGCCCGAAGGGGTGTCGCGACGGGATCGGATCGCCGCTAAGGCCTTTCACAGGGAAAAGGCCGCCATTGTTTATCCAAGAACCTCCGGCCGGGCCCGGTGCTCCGCTACGAAAGCCCTGGCCGCCGCGGGAGTTTTTGGATAGGCTCCAAGTACTCGAACAAGTCGGCGGGAGGCCGGCCGCGGATCGGCGACGGGGCCGCGCGACGGTCGCGGCCGCGAACGGGCCGGGCTGGCCGGTTGGGGCCGGAGGACTGCCGAGATGCGGCGCGTCGGGGGACTGGCCGTCAGGATAACGGCGCCTTTCGCGGCGATCTTCGCGCTGGCCTTCGTGGCGGCCGGCGCGCTGATAGCATCCGCCGTCGTCCGCGACGCCGAGGAGCGTGCGCACTACGAGATGCGTTTCGCCCTCAGCGTTGCCGCCAACCCACGCGTCGGCTTCGCGCTCACCGATCAGCTCCTGAAAGGCATACGCCACTACGCGGTCCCCGCGATGTCCGTCGGCGGGATGGAATTCCTTGCGCTCCGTCCGGATGGGACCGTCGCGGCCGCCACCTTCGGTGATCCCTCCGGCGACCCGGTCGCCGCGGCCGTGGCTGAGCGCTACCGCAGCGGCGGGTTCCCGGAGCTGCGGAAGGAGGCGGCCGCCGACAGGCCGGCCGGCCTGTCCGGCGAAACGGCAGCGGTGCGGCTCTTCATCGGCGGCGAGACATATCACGTTCTGTACACCAGCAGGGTGGACCCGGCTCCACGCAGGACTGACCTGTTCCTGATATACTCCGACTCCGGCGTGCGCGCCGCCAGGTGGCGGGCCCTCCGTCCGTTCCTGTGGATCGGGATACCCGGGGTCCTGATGGCGATGGCGGCCGGCGCCTGGATCGGCGGGCGCATAGCGAGGCCGATACGGATGCTGGCCGGAACCGCAAGGCGCATAGCGACCGGCAGCCTGGAGGAGCGCGTGCCCGTGGCGGGCGGGGACGAGATCGGCGAACTGGCCGCGGCATTCAACGAAATGCAGGATGGCCTGCGCAGGGCGCGGGAGTCGCTCGTCAGGAGCGAACGGCTGACCGCCCTCGGCATGCTGGCGGCCGCCGTTGCCCACGAAATACGGAACCCCCTGACCTCGATCCGGATGACCGTCGAGATGCTGGACGAAAACCGCCTCGGACCGGATGGCGCGGAGGCGAAGCGGATGCTCCTGGACGAACTCGACCGCCTGAACATCCAGCTCGACTCCCTGCTGACCTTCGCCCGCCGGCCTAAGCCCGTCCCCGCACCGGCGAACGTCAACGCGCTGGTCTCCGACACGCTGAGGCTGCTGGCCCGCCAACTCGAACACGCCCGCGTCTCTGTCGAACGCAGGCTTTCTCCGGACATGCCCGAAATTCCGCTCGATGCCGGCCAGATCAGACAGGTGCTGCTCAACCTCTTCCTGAACGCCGTGCAGGCGATGCCCCGCGGGGGAACGCTGACCGTAAGGACCAGCGTGGAGGAGGATCGGATCGCCATCGAAGTCGAGGATACCGGCATGGGCATACCGGAAACCGACCGGGAGAAGGTCTTCAGTCCGTTCTTTACTACGAAGGAGGCCGGCGGCGGGCTGGGGCTGGCGCTGGCAAGACGTATAGTCGAGGATCACGGCGGGACGATAACCTTCGACAGCCGCCCGGGCCGCACCGTCTTTCGCGTCTCGCTATCCGCGCGCCCCGCTCCGGCGGACGCAGGACCATGACGGGCGAGTTCGGCAGGACGCACGTCGTCGAACTCGACGCCAGCGCCAGGACGGCGGCAAGACAGTCCGGATGGCGCTTAATAAATCAGATGCAGCCAGACTTTACGCATGCTCGGACTCTCCGCGAAAGGTTCGCGAGGCATTTGGAGGTCCTGAGGAAGATGAGGGAAGGCAGGAGTATAAGGCCTTATACAGTAAACGACTTGCGAACGGCTGGGATTAAGATGGAAGAGGCAGGCAAAATACTCGAAAGCGTTCAGAAGCACGGCGAAATGGGACGCGCGCGCCGGACGGAGGATGGAAGATACTTTATTTTCGTAAAAACAATTCCGGACACTTTGGCCAGGGAAGAAAGGGCGGGATTTCTGTTCCATGAGGTAGATCACATCGTAAAGAAGCAACGCGATCCTGGCCTTATGAATCCGGCCGAGCCTCCATGGCTGTATATGTACGCTCCGACTGCGGCAGAGAGAATGACTTGTCGGGCACAAAACGACTTTCGGATGCTCTTCCCGAGTTTACGCAGGAAGCGGTGGAGCGAAGAGGACATAGAATCCATGATCATGCTATCGTTGCGGGCACCGTAAGAACCTCCCCAGAAACCTCCCGGCGGAACCGGGCGGGACGTGGCGGTCTTCCGTGAGGCGAGGGTTTTGTGGTTGGTCTTGAAGGAGGAGATTCGGGAACGTGGACGCCATCTTCCCCGACTCTGTAATTGGAGGATCTGACAAAAGGTTTCTTCCCGACAAAGAATTCGTAACGGTCGTAATAG
>JAOACM010000594.1 GCA_026417845.1 Planctomycetota bacterium
CGTCCCTCCCGATTCCATCCGCCTTGATTCCTGCCTCCAACTCCCGCGCGAAGGCCCAGACGGCTCCTCATAAGAGTCTGTCCGAAAACCCCCGGCGCTCAGCTTATACGCTCAGCGATCCACATCACCCGGCGGGAGGTTTTCTGGACAGGCTCTAGAATTATTACGGCGGATACCGGCGTACGGGACATCGGATCGCGGTCTCCCGGACATTCCGCCCGGAATATCCGGCCCGACGCCGGTAGAGAATCGTAATCTGAGCTCCCCGCGCGTGCGCACGTGCCGGACGCGCGGGGCGGTAAACAATTACAGCTTGCCGCGCCGATACCCCCGCGCGTGCCGGACGGCCCGATACAGGCGCGCTCCCGGACCGGTCCGCCGGGAAACGCCCGTCCCTCTTCCGTATGCTTCTCCTTCGCGATCTTCCCCCAGTATCTGCTCCCGCCGCCTCCAATCAAGGCCGCACCCGTCGCAGCCGGCGCGCAGTGATCGCACATGCTCGCCGCCTACTCCGTCCGCGAGGCCCACATCCGCGCGTTGCGCGGCGTCGCGCCCCGCGGATCGAGCACGCCCGCCACCGCAGGACTCATATCCATGGGACCCGACGGCATCTTTATGACCAGCATATACTTGTTGTAATAGCCCTCAGGGACTATACCCGATGTAGGCTTGTCCGCCAGGCCGCCCTTGCGGTCCCCTATGATCCTGCAGTTGGCCCCGATCCCGAAGACAAAGAACCGCTGCTTCTGGAACGCCTTGGCCCTCCCGTTGTCGTCGAGGTCGTTGGGGTAAATCGGATAATCGGCCGTTCCTCCCTGGGCCGTGGCCCGCGGATAGGTCGCAGTATCGGACAGGTCAACGCCGAAGTCCTGGTAAGTGGCTATGCCGGTCCGGGCCGTTCGCGGGTCAATCATAACCACCGGATCGCCGGCCTTGAGCACGCGCTTGACGTAATTGATCTCCCAGCCGTGGAACATGTCGCTGGTCACGGATGCGTCCCAGACATACGTGATGCCCATCTTGTTCAGGGTGCTTACGTCGCTGGCTGTGAGCTGCCCGACGGTCAGCATCCGGAAGACGCCCTTGAAGCTCCAGTCGTCCAGCCCCTTCGACTTGGCGGTCGGATCTGCCAGATTATCGTAGCCGGACGCGCCAGTCTCGTTGTTCAGTACGTCGTGCCCTACATAGAGAATGTCTTTTGGATCGTCGGCCACATAGATGGGCGATGTTGACGTGCCGACGTTCGTCCAGCTGCCGGTGTACGGCCTCGTCGCGATGTCCCGGCACAGGGAGTCGAACCCGTCGGGCAGCAGTCCCCCGTGCAGTTGCATATAGGAGTGGAATGTGTTGACCAGCTCCTTCTGCGTGGCGATGGAGACCGCCTCAGCTGAATCCCTGACAGCGCCGTTGTAAAGCGCCACTGCGGCACTGGCGACGATGCCGATGATCGCCACCACGACCAGCAGCTCGACGAGCGTGAACCCCTTCCCGCGCGCCATCGTCCTCATGACCCCATCCTCCTTCTTCCCTGGCGCCTGTTACCTTTACCATTGCGCCATTCTTTTTTTCTCCGGCAACCAGCCGGAGCGATTTTCGGCAACTCATGACACCGACAGGCCATTACTTCCAACAAATTCCCAGACAAAGGACTCGCAAATCCGGGGCCAGCTTACAGCCGCGGTCGCGCGACGATCCCGGCGCGGCAGCGTTAATTTCTTTTTATGCGGATAGTTGCGACAAAGGTGACACCGAAGGTTTCATTTGAGTCATGGTGCTGAGGGCTCGCCGGCCTGCCAATCTCCTGTACACAAGGCATACACCGAATTGCGCAGGATCGCTCCCGTCAATGGAGGCGGGGCCTCGCCGGACCGGGCGTTATCCCTGCCGTTGTTGAAATCCGGGGCGACGGAGCTGAGACTCGTAGGGGTTAAAGGCTATGGGATCAGCGACCGGCCGGAGAACACAGCGGTATGCGAGGGGCCATTTGAAGATCTGGAGCGGCGCGGGCTGGAGGATAGGGCTGGCGGAAGTTCCGCGGGCAGGGAGTTGCTCGAAGGGCCGTTGGTGGGCAGGATCGAATAAGCCCGCGCCGCCGCCCCGAACTTCGACGGGAAGCGGGACAGGGCCACCGGCGCAGGATGCGGGATCGGCAATGCCTAGTCCGGCGGTGGCTGTCTGGCGGTGGCCCGGGAGCGAGGAGGGCGGAGCGGGGGAGATCAGGGGGGCGGCAGGGCGGCGACCGCCTCCTCGAAGCGCGCCAGGTCCTCCCCGGAGTAGCAGGCGCGGGCTGCGGCGCGGAGCAGGTTTTCTCTGGGTTCGGAGGCGTACCTGAAGTAGGGGATGACCAGATCGAACTTAAGGAAATGGCGGGACGCCTCCGCCGCCTGGCGCCCGTCCCCGAACTCCATGGCGATTATGGGAGTCCCGTCCGATACGACGCGTATTCCCCTTTTTGCCAGGGCCGAGCGCATCCGCGCGGCGTGCGATCCCATTTTGCGGCGCAGCTCCGG
>JAOACM010000059.1 GCA_026417845.1 Planctomycetota bacterium
CAAGAAAGGCCATCGCGTGCCTCATGCCGGTTACGCGCAGTATCCCCGCGGCGCACGCCGCCTCCGGAGAGGACGCCGGACCGGGCGGCTCTTTGCGGCGTACTCCTCCGACGGGCGCCCCGCGCCTGAACCGGGACGACGCCATGCGAGGCATCAGTCGCCTTATTACGGAACGTATCGAAACCGCCTCCGCCAAACCCGCTGCCGGAAGCATCGCCGCCAGCGCCGTCCGCTGACACGGACACAGGAAGGCAAACATGGCCTTCCGGCCGGCAAGCTCGCTCGCGGCGGCCTCGATCGGAGAGAGAAACGGAGCTACCCGCCTGAGGAGCGAAGGAAACCGGCAGGCGATCAGATTCAAGACGGCCGGGCACACCGGAGATATCGCCGCGGCCCCGCGGTTTTCCGCCTTCGAGTACTCTTTTGCCGCGGACCTCAGCGCGAATTCCCATTCCTCGAGAAAGTACACATCGGCGAAGCCGCACGCCTTCAGATGAAAGACAACCTCTGAAGCGTCTGCGGGCCGCCCGAACTGCGCGGCGAGCGCCGCCGTAGCGACGAGGACCTCGCCGTGTGCCGGCGTCGGCAATTCCTCTTCGCCTCCGGTAACATCCAGCGCTCCCCTCGCGCAGGCGCCTGCGCATGCCCCGCAATCCACGCACAGCTCGCCTATGATCGTAGGCGAACCGCCGTAAACGCGCACTGCCCGCGTCGGACATGCCCGGACACAATCGAGACACCCCGTGCACTTCCCGGCCTGGGGCTGAACCGAATGCCTGCCGGGGACGCCGGTTTCTCTGGAGACCAGGAACACGGAAAACCGGAGCCTGGTGCCTTGTCCGGGGACGCTTTCCAGAAAGAAACGGTCGGCGTTGTTCTTTATATTGGGCAGCCCCATCCCGGCGCCGAAACCCATCTCGCGAGCCTCTGGAGGAGCCGTTGAATAGCCCTCCTTCATGGCGAGGCCTATATCCTCTATGCCGGGACCCTCGTCTGAAACCTCGACGTCCAGCCTGTCCGGCCTTATCTCGATCTCCATCCTTCCCCGCCTGGCATGTATGACCACATTCGCCTCGGCCTCGTACGCGGCTATCACCGCCCTCCGGATGGCGGCCGGCTCCACTCCTATCCTCTTCATCGCCTCTTTCAGTGCGGCGGCTGCCTCGCCTATCCGCTCATAGTCGCCGCCGACTATCTCGTGCGAATCCCGCATCACGGATCCTTCGCCTCCACAATACCGGGAGGCATGCGGCCCGACCGCAGGCACACATAAATCCGTCCGCATGTCTCGAACATGTCGAACGGAGATTTCAGAATCGTTGTACCGTTCCTCTCCGCAGCGATGATCGCCTCGCGATCCGGCCCCGCGCCGCCGACCAGACATATAGCTGGAGCGTCCATCAGGCCGGCCAGCCTTACAAGCTGCGGGCCGCTCAACCCCGTGACGATAAGCGTGCCCGCAGAGGCACCATTCAACAGCTCGCTTACCCTGTCGCCAGCGCATATCTTCTCTATCTCGGCATCCGGGTTTTTCCCGGCGACAGGCATCCCAGCCCCTATCGCCAAGGCCAGCTCTCTTACCTTCATCGCTCGCACCTGCCCAATTCGGAATCTCAGAGCTCCTGTCTGCCACTTTAACTTACATCAGGGCCTTGGCTTTGTTGCATAATTGAAGTTACGACTTTGTGCAAACCAAGACACTGATCGTAAATGCTACCGTCAAGGCGTCGCATCGCAACCTATTGCTCATCAAGGCATTACATCCTTTATACAACAAAGCCTCGCAAAGATGGCGAATCCTTACCTGAAGGTCCACAACTCAACCTTGAGAGACTTAGCAAATTCTATGCCTTGGAAAACGGAAAGGCTGGCTATTTATAACCCCTTCGTCTGAAATGCGTTAGGGATGACACTCATGCGTTTATGGTTCAGGCTTGAGGCTTGGGCTTGTACAGGCAACCTTGTCATTCGCATGCTAACTCCTTCCTTTCAAACAAATTAGAGCCAAATGTGCATAACTCTCCCATCACGAGTTGTGCGCGCTGCCGGATCGACTTCGACTCTACCAAAAACAGCAGTACGCAATTCGCGCTATTCCGCGCGAACCCGCCGTACAGCCCAGCGTTCTGCCGATGCGCATCGAAGCCCGTCATCGGTCAGATAATTGTTTGCCACGCCCATGTTGTGTTGTTGGCGCAGTCCTTGGCGCATCCGCTTATTGCGGCGTCATTGTTGTCCTACTCGAGCGCACCACTACACTGGTAGCCGCAACCCGAACCCGGCAGACAATTACCCTGTCAGGGCTTGAAATCCTCTTTACTGATGCCGTATTTCTTCATCCGCTCATATAACGCGCGTCGGGAAATACCAAGCGCCACAGCGGTCGCAAAGATTTCGCCGTTATTCTCGGCCAGCGTAGTCTCAATGATTGCACGCTCCGTCTTTTCCAAAGCTTCCCGCAACCGTCCCTGTGAGGCAGGCAGTGAAAGGAGACGCGAAGCTGCCTGAGTCTCTTCAGGCGAAAAGGGACCCGCTTCCCCGCTGCAGGCCGTAACCACCATGCGTTCCACGACATTCCTGAGCTCTCTTATATTGCCCGGCCATGGGTACCGCAGCATCTCTTCCAGCACATGGGCGGGAACCTTCGGGGGCGGGACGTTGTCGCGTGCAGCAGCAAGCCTCAGGAAATAGGACACAAGCAGCGGCATATCTTCGATCCGTTCGCGAAGGGGCGGAACGAATACGTGGAGGACGGCGATGCGGTGGTAGAAATCCTCTCTTATCTGCCCGCGTTTTACCTGTTCTCTCAGATCGGTCTTTGCCGTCGTCAGCAGGCGGATGTCTACCTTTCGCGGCTGGTCCTTCCCGAGCGGATAGACCAGGCCGTCCTCCAGGATCCTCAGCAGCTGCCTCTGCACGCGATCGGAGATGCTCTCGATCTCGTCCAGCAGAAGCGTCCCGCCGGAGGCCGCTGCGATCCTGCCGTCGCGGTCCGAGTCCGCCCCCGTGAACGCCCCCCGTGCATGGCCGAACAACTCGCTCTCGACCGTGGATTCAGGCAGGGCGCCGACGTTGACCGGCACGAACGGGCCGTCGCGACGCGGACTCTGAGAATGGATGGCCCGCGCCGCCAGTTCCTTGCCGGATCCTGTTTCTCCTACAATGATAACCGGTGCGCCGGACCTGCTCACGGCCTCGATCTGGGAGTACAGATCAAGCATGGCAGGCGATCTCCCCACCATGCCGAAGCGTCCGTCCTCGCACGGGTCCAGCATGCGCAGCCGCCGGCGTATATCCTCGCTCTCCCGGCGCATCGCCGTCCGCTCCACGGCGCGGGCCACGCATGCGAGCAGCACCTCGTCATCGAAGGGCTTCTCCACGAAATCGTAGGCGCCGGCTTTCAGACACCTGACGGCCATGGAGACGTCCCCGTGGCCGGTGATGATGACGATCGGAGGAAAGCCCGGACGCCTGGCTGTCTCGGCGAGGAACTCTTCGCCGCTCATCCCCGGCATCTTGACGTCGCACAGGATGCAGCTTGCATCCGGCAGACCGGGCCATGCCAGCGCGGCCTCGCCAGAAGAAAACGTCTCTACCCTGTACCCGCGCAGGCGGAGCATCTGGCCTATCGAGAGCCGGGCGGCCTCGTCGTCGTCTATTACCGCCACCGTCGCGGCGGCCGATCCCATAGCATTCCCAGCCCGCGTCCGATCGCCCATATCAGGACTTCTCCTCTCCGGGCGCCGCCGGCAGCCTGACCGTAAAAGTGGCTCCGCGCCCGGGCCGTCCTTCCGCCGATATCGTGCCGCCGTGGTCCCTGACTATCCGGAGAGATATGGACAGCCCCAGCCCGGTCCCCTGCCCCGGCTTCTTCGTAGTATAGAAAGGCGTGAACATCTTCGCGCGCTCGGCCTCGCCGAACCCCCTTCCGGTATCGGTTATCTCTATCGCCACCAGCGGAACATCGCCAGGCTCGCTTCGCGTAACGACCTTCAATTTCCTCTCTTCGGATTCCTCCATCGCCTGTCTGGCGTTCGTAAGGAGGTTGAGGAACACCTGCTCGAGGCGGATGCGGTCCCCCATTATCTTCGGGACATCACGCCCCAGCTCCATGCCGACTTCTACGCCGGTCAACCGGAACTGAGGCATCAGAAACTCGATGCTCTCTCTTACCGCGGCGTTAACGTCAACCGGCGCGAACTGCCGCTCTCGCCTGCGAGTCAGGTCGCGCATCTGCCCTATGATCCTGGCCGCGCGATCCACCTGCGCCGATATCTGCCGCAGGTTTTCCGCCATCTCCTCCCGGGAGCCGGCACCCTTCTCGAGCATGAACGCCGCGTTCTTCGCGTAGTTGCGGATACCGGTAAGCGGCTGATTCAGCTCGTGCGCGATGGCCGCGGCCATTTCGCCGAGCTCGGCCAGCCTGGTCGAGTGGACCAGGATATCCTCCTGCCGGCGCGCGATCTCGGTCAGCTCGACCCTTTTGGCTTCCGCTTCCTTCCTGGCGGTGATGTCATACGCGCAGAAAAGCAGCCCGTCACGGTCGCCGGATGAAAACGGAGCGATGCCGACGTCGGCCCAGACCAGCGACCCGTCGCCGCGCCTGAGCCGGCATTCGCAGCGCACTTCCGCTCCGGCATCCCGCGCGATCCCCTCGAGCATCCCGCCTACCGCCGTCGCGTCGCGACTGTCCAGAAAATCGGATATCTTCCTGCCGATCAATTCCCGGACATCCCGCCCCAGCATGGCGCACAGCCGCGGATTGGCTATGATGATTTCGCCCCTCCGGCACACCGCGATACCCACTATCGCCTTGTCTGACAGGGCCCTGTAGAAATCTTCGCACGCTTTCCGGGCCGCGCGCTCTGCCGCGAACCGCTCGCTTACCACGCCAACGCATATGCCGGCCAGCAGAAATGCCGCCGCCCTTCCGGCTACGCTCCACCACCCGCCGCCCGGCCCCCATGCCAGACAGATCGGAACGTTTACCGCTGCCAGGATTGGCACTACCGCTATGCCGCGCATACCCCACCATGCGCAGGCAAACACGATGGGCACATACCCGAGATGGCTCCACAGATAGTCGGTTTTCAGAACCCCGCGGAAGAAGGCGCCGGCCGCCGCGTACGCGACAATCATCGCGACCATCGCCAGTATCCTGGCGGTCCCGGTAGTCCTCCCGTCTCCGGATGTCTGCCCGGTCGTCTCCTGCATCTTTCGACCGTCCTCTCGTGCTTCCAAGATCGTGCCGCTACTCATATATCGTATGGATTCTACACGGCGAATCGAGAACTTACTCGCGAGGACATCGCGGAGGGGGGCGCGACCTGATTGTGGTACCCCTGCAGCAGCATATGGTAGCGCCCGGCTTCCGTGTCGGGCGCCTGTGGCGGCCGGGGTGAAACTCGGACGCTACCATGCGTCCTGGATGGAACCCGGCCGCCGGAGCAGATTCCTGCGCGGCCTTACGCTCCTGCGGGCGCGGCAGGCGCCACATCGGGTTACGCATCCGCGCCGCGCCAGAAGGCCTCCCGCTAACGGAGGATGGCTGGCGTAGCCGGCAAGTAGGTCAGGGGGCCGGCGGGTTTATGAGTCGGGCGCCGCCGGCCGGCCGGACGGCGATCGAGGTCCCTTCGCGGCCAGCCTTGCGCGAATACTCCGAAAGGACATCCCGCGCGAGCGAATCCGCCGCGGATTCCTCCACGAGCGCCAGCACCGAGCCTCCGAAGCCTCCTCCCACCATCCGCGCCCCGCGGCAGCCCACGCGGCGGCGGCACAGGTCCGCCATCAGGTCCAGCTCCGGGCAGCTCACCTGATAAAAGTCCCTCAGGCTCGCGTGGCTCTCATCCAGGAGCCGCCCGGCCCAGGCGGCGTCGCCCATCGCGAGGGCCGCGCACATTTCGGCGACCCTCAGGTTCTCGCCCATGACGTGGCGCACCCGCAAAACCTGGGCCGGCGTCAGGCGGCCCTTCGCGGCGAGATCCGCGAAGGCGCCGACATCGGCGCGGCGCAGGGATGGCTTCTCCGCCCCCGGCGCCAGCAGAGTCGCCGCCGCCTCGCACTCGGCCCTGCGCCTGTTGTACTCGCTCGCCCCCAGTTCGTGCCGCACGCCGGTATCCAGGAGCAGCCATGCATGGCCGGCCAGTCTTATCGGCACGTGAGCCACAGCCATTGTGTCGCAATCCAGCAGGAGGGCGTGGTCTTCCCGTCCCATCCGGCTTACCGTCTGATCCATTATGCCGCACCGCACGCCCGCGAAGTCGTGCTCGGCCTTCTGGCACAGCCTCGCGGCCTCCGTCGGCGGCACCTCGTAGCCGCCCATCGCCGAGAAGGCCA
This sequence comes from Planctomycetota bacterium, assembly GCA_026417845.1. Taxonomy (GTDB): domain Bacteria; phylum Planctomycetota; class SZUA-567; order H5-PLA8; family CALKMO01; genus CALKMO01. The sequence goes on from JAOACM010000059.1 coordinate 6,337, forward strand.
TCAGCGTGGCCATCTCGAGGGCCGCCGAACTCGACAGGCCCGCGCCGACCGGCAGGTCCGAATCTACCATCAGGCACGCGCCGGCGACCCGGTATCCGGCATCCTCTAGCTTCCGGACTACACCGCGCACGTAGCGCCCCCACCGTCTCTCGCCCGGTTCGACCCGGCGGACGTCGAAGGTATCCTCCTCGTTTCCGTACTGCCTCGCCACGACCCTCACCGCAGTACCATGCGCCGGCCTGAAGGCTACGGCGACCCCTCGGTCTATCGCGAAGGGCAACACCAGGCCGCCGTTGTAGTCGGTGTGTTCGCCGATTATGTTCACCCGGCCGGGGCCGAAGGCGATCCCCGGGTCGGCCGGTCCGAAAGTCGAGACGAACCGCGCTTTCAGCTCCAGAAAATCGAGTGCCATTTTCCCCGCTCCTCTGCCCGCTGCAATCCGGTTGCCGCCCCTCATACGGTTCTCTTCGCCTTGGCATGGGGAGAACCATTCTCCGCGAGGGCATGTTGCATTGGAGTCCGGGCGCGCCTTCCGGCAGAGGACACCCCCCTGCGAAGCCATCAGGCCGGACTCCGTTGGGACGGCGCGGAGATGAAATCTACCCGGCGGCGGCCGATTGCAAGCGCATCTTGCTTCGCGCGGCAAGGTTCCTGACGCAGGATGCATGGCCCAAAAAACGGATTTTTAACGCACGATGCCGGGCTTCGGCATATATATAGAAGCAGATTCATTGGCCATTCGAGGGGGCAAAGCTCCTCCCGGGCCGGATCTTCCGGGGGACGGTTAAGGAAGATCCCTCGGCCGGGGGAGGTTGGCGCTGGCGCGACGGAGCTGGGATCGCCTCGGGATCGGATGGTTCCGGGTAAGGAGGCGCGAAGAGCGGCCGCGCGACCCGGAGATATGCGGGCGCGGCCCGCGGGAAACCGCGAGGGAGCGAACATGGCCATCGTCAAATGCGGGGATTGCGGGAGGGCATACGATCTCAAGGATGCGCAGATGGGGCGCGTAAAATGCAAATGCGGCGCGATCCTGGGGACGAGCGCCGGTTCCGCCGGACCGGCAGCCCCGTCGGCGGGCGGCGCGTATGGGGAGGGGGCGACAGACGCGCGCCACGCCGGGAACGGCGGCGGGGATCAGGCCGGCGCGGGCGACCTGGAGGCCGTGCGGGCGCTGAAGGAGGCTTACGAGAACATACGCAGCGAGATACGGAAGGTGATAGTCGGACAGGACAAGGTGGTCGAAGAACTGCTCATTTCGATCTTCGCCAGAGGCCACTGTCTCCTGGTTGGCGTTCCGGGACTGGCTAAGACGCTCCTTATAAGCACGCTGGCCCGGACCCTGCGCCTCTCGTTCAAGCGGATCCAGTTCACTCCGGACCTGATGCCCAGCGACATAACCGGCACCGAGGTGATCCAGGACGACAAGGCTACCGGGGAGCGCATGTTCAAATTCATCAGGGGTCCTGTGTTCGCGAACATAATTCTGGCCGACGAGATAAACCGGACTCCACCGAAGACCCAGGCGGCGCTGCTCGAGGCGATGCAGGAGAAGAAGGTCACGATCGGGGGGCAGGATCATCCGCTCCCGCTGCCGTTCTTCGTCCTAGCCACCCAGAACCCGCTGGAGCAGGAAGGGACGTATCCGCTCCCGGAGGCGCAGCTCGACCGCTTCCTGTTCAACATCTACGTGGACTACCCCAGCGACGAGGAGGAGAAGGAGATCATGAAACGGGTGACGAGCCCGGGCAGGGCGGATCCGATGCCGGTTCTGGACGCGGAGCAGATTCTGCGCCTTCAGGACATCGTCCTGCGGGTCCCCGTGGCCGACCACGTCTTCGATTACGCGCGGAAACTGGTGAGGATGACGCGGCCGGACAAAGGCGAGGCACCCGATTTCGTAAAGAAATGGGTAACCTGGGGCGCCGGTCCCCGCGCCAGTCTGAACCTCATACTGGCCGGCAAGGCGCGTGCGATACTCTACGGGCAGTACCACGTTTCCTGCGACGACATCGAGGCCGTGGCGCCCTCGATACTCCGCCACCGGATCGCGTGCAATTTCACGGCCCAGGCGGAGGGAGTGACCGCCGACGCCGTGGTCCAGAAGTTGCTGGAGACGCTGCCCAAGACTGAAAAGCTCGCCTCGAAAGGGACCGGGTGACGGGCGTGGCCCTCCCGCGCCTCCGGCGGAAGGCGAGACATCTTCCCGGCGCCGTCTTTTCAGCCCCCGCCAAGTACCGGGCCGTATCCGGGAGATCAGGCGGGCGGGATCCGCGGATAGTCAAGGACCGGGCGGGGAACGAATGAAAGGGACCGGCGCGGAGGGGAAAATCCGGCGCCGGATCGCAACGGCGGAGGGATGCAAGAGCGGGGGCCGACGGGGGTAAGGCAAACGATTGCCTGCGGAGACGGGATCGAAAAACATGCCGGTGGCGCGACCGAAACTTTCGAAATACCTGGACCCGAAGATCCTGTCGCGGATCGGGAAGCTGGAGATAATCGCCCGGCTGGTGGTAGAGGGCTTCATGGCCGGCGCCCACCGCTCGCCGTACCACGGGTTTTCCGTGGAGTTTGCCCAGCACCGCGAGTATACCTACGGTGACGACCCGAGGCATATAGACTGGAAGATATACGGCAAATCCGGCCGCTACTACATCAAGCAGTACGATGTGGAAACCAATTTCACAGCCCACATTCTGCACGACGCCAGCGAATCCATGCTGTACTCCTCAGGCGGCCTCACCAAGCTGGAGTACGCCAACTACCTGACGGCTTCCCTCGCGTACCTGATAATTTCCCAGCAGGATGCCGTCGGCGTCGGGATATTCAACGAGGGACTGGAGAAATTCATAGAGCCGAGGCAGGCGGCCGGCCACGTACACACCATATGTTCGGAGCTCGAGCGTGTCGAGCCGCGCCGGAAGACCGATCTCGGTATGATCATGCATGAGTTCGCCGACCGTATCCGGCGGCGCGGGATCGTGATCGTCGTATCGGACCTGCTGGACAATCCGGAGCGGATAATGGCGGGGCTGAGCCACCTGAGGTTCGCCGGTCACGAGGCGATATTGTTGCATGTGATGGACCCGTTCGAGCTCGATTTTCCCTTCGATGGCCTGATCAAGTTCCACGGGCTGGAGGCGTACCCGGAAATCACGTGCCAGCCGAGGATGCTGCGACACAGCTACCTGGAGGAGTTGAACCGTCACATACTGGCGATCCGGAGGGCGTGCGAGCGGAACAACTGCGACTACGTGCTGGCAAGCACCGCGCAGCCTGTCGAGGTCGCGTTGTTCGGATACCTGACGGGCCGCGTGCTGAGGCGGCGCAAGGGACTGGTACTGTCTCTTATACACATCT
>JAOACM010000060.1 GCA_026417845.1 Planctomycetota bacterium
GGGGTTGAGACCCGGAAGTGACAACCGGGATCGAAGGCCCACGGGAAGCTCCGCCGTGTCGGAGGGAGGCAGGTGGAAGGGCAGCGGAGGACAGAGGGATCATGGCGTTTCTGAACCCGTTCCTCCTCGGTTTTGCGGCGCTGGTTTCCATCCCGGTCATCATCCACCTGCTCAACAGGAGCAGGTTCAGGGTAGTGATATGGGCGGCCATGGAATTCCTGCTGAGGGCGATAAAGCAGAACCAGCGCCGCATACAGCTCCGCGACATAATTCTGATGATCATCCGCTGCGCCGCCCTTCTGATGCTCGTCCTTGCCCTGGCGCGTCCGACCGTGAACGCTGAGGGAATGGGATTCCTGGGCGGGCGGGCCGGCTCCGCCGCGCTCATCCTGCTGGACAACTCTATGTCCATGGCCTGCTCCGACGGAAGGGAGACCAGGTTCGACGCGGCGAAGAGGATCGCACGCGAGATAGTCGGAAGACTCGAGAAGGGGACATGGGTCGGCATAATCCTTTTCTCTGACGAAGCCTCCCTGCCGCTCGGCGACCCCTCTCAGAGTCTGGATTTCGTCAAGCAGGAGGTGGACAAGCTGAAACAGAGCGACGGGACCACCAACGTGGAAGCTGCGCTGCTCATGGCCAGGGAGATATTCGAGAAGAGGCGGGAGTTCGTCGCGGCGGGGAAGGAGCTGTATCTGATATCCGATTTTCAGGCCGCGGTGTGGAAAGACCCCGGCGGCAGGTTCGCCGAAACACTGAGGGCGCTGGACGCGATGGCGGCGCTGCGGTTCGTGAACGCAGGGGAGGGCCGGCGCGAGAACCTGGCCATCCGAGACCTGAGGACGACGGACGACTTCGTTACGCCGGACGCGCCGACGACCATAGTAACCGAGATAAGGAACTACGGCGACGCGGACGCCGCCGCCGTGCCCGTGAACCTGATCGTCCGCGGAAAACCTGTCGCCAGGGCGACGGTGGACGTGCCGGCTGGCGGCACCGCGGTGGCGAGCTTCGATTACGTATTCGCGCGCTCCGATAGCATCTTCGAGGTCGCGGCGAAGGTGGACGACCACCGCCTGCCGAATGACGACACGAGGTACCTGGCGGCCGAGGTCTTTTCCGACATCCGCGTCCTGGTGGCCGACGGGAAACCCGGCGACGACGAGTCGCGGACGGAGGGATTTTATATCTCCCGTTCGCTGAATCTGGTGGATCCCGAGACGGAGGCCAGGGTTGGACCGGCGTCGGCCGAAGTGGTGCCTCATTACCGTCTCGGAGACCGCAACCTGTCGAACTACCGCGTCGTAATCCTGGCCGATGTCCCGGAACCGGCCAACCCGGCCATGCTGGATCGTTTCGTCCGGGCCGGAGGAGGATTGATCGTCTTCCCCGGTGACCAGGTCCGCTCCGACATCTACAACAGGAAGATGCTGGAGGGCAATATGAAGCTGCTGCCCGCCAGGATCGGCGGAGCCTCCGGCGACGAGGAAAAGCGGGAATCCTCCATCGGCCTGGCGGTGTCGGGACTGGAACACCCGGTGATGAGATTCTTCGATACGCCGGAGAACAGGCCGTTGCTCGCCGAAGCGAAGTTTTTCAAGAGGTATGATCTGGAGCCGGTGGCGGACGAAGGCGTTTCGGTCGTAGCGCGGTTCCAGGATGGGAAACCGTTCATCGTGGAAAGACGGATCGGTTCGGGGTTCGTGTGGCTGGCTGCTGCGCCGGCCTCGGCCAAGTGGAGCAACTTCCCGGCTCAGCCTGCCTTCCCGATCACCGTCAACCGTGCCGTCCAGTACATGGCGCAGGGATTCATGCCGCCCAGGAACGTCCACGTAGGCGATCGCCTCGCCGGCTTCGTTCCGCCAGAGGATCAGGCCGTGCCCCTGGTGCTGACCGAACCTGCCCCGCGGGGGGGGCGGCGCCAGATAGAGGCGATCCCGACGGCCGACCGCCGCGCCATGTTCGAGGTGCCGGAGACGCCGTTCGCGGGGTTCTACCGCGTCAGGCAGGACAAATTGAAGGGCGCCGAGTTCGTCTTCGCCGCCAATCCCAGATGCGAGAAGGAGTCGGACCTGACGGCGGTCGGGGCGGAGTACATACGCGCGAATCTGCCGGGGTTGGAATTTATCTGGATGGACAGGAACGGCGACGTTCGCGCCCTGGTCGAAGGTGGCCGCGGAGGGACGGAGATATGGTGGGTCCCCATGTTCGCCGTCTTCCTGCTCCTGGCGATCGAATCCGCCCTTGCCGCGCACTGGGCCCCGAAGGCCTGAAGCGGCCCGTGCGCGCCTGGAGGGACGGCCCGGCGCGTCGCCCGGCATCCTCCGACCGGCGGCGGGGCTTATGATTCCCGGCGCGGGGGCGGATCGCTGCGGGAGACGGGCGGCGGCACGAAGGCTGGGTGTAATTGGATGGCGGGGGGGCGCGGTCCGACTCCGGCGCGACGCCGCCTACCGGGGAATGGGACCTCTCCCTGCCGGGAAGAGGGCAGAGTAAGGAGCGGCAAACGATTACCGGCTTACGGCCGGGTGGCACGGAAAAGGATACGGAATGTCCTGGTGGCTGGCGAAACTTCTAGGCATGGAACGGCTTGAGGGCGGCGAGGTGGAAAGCGTGCGCCTCTCCTTCGCTCACCTCCAGACGCCGTACCACGTCCTGGCATTTCTGGCCGCCGAGGCCCTGCTGGTCTGGGCCGTGATCTTTTTTTACCGCAGGGAGCCGGCGTACTGTCCCCGCCGGCGGAAGGTGGCCATGGCGGCCGCGAGGATACTCGGCCTAAACATCCTCCTCCTGATACTCGCCGGTCCCGTGCTGGAAATAGTGAAGTCGGGGACATCGAGAAGCAAGGTCGCAGTGCTCCTCGACGTTTCGGAGTCCATGAGCTTCAGGGATGCTGCCGCGGCCGGTCCCGAGGATCGTCTCAGGGCCGCCATGCTCCTTGGTCTGACCGGCACCAACGCCGGGGGTGGGTCCCCTCTGCCCCCTGAAAGAGAACGCGAACTGGCCGGCGCATCCCGGCTGGACCTCGCGCGGGGTCTGCTGCGCCACAAGGAGATCGGCCTGATCGAAAAGCTGCGGGAGAAATACGATGTCGAGGTGCTGACGTTTGCGCGGGCGGCGGATATTGCTCCGGTCGGTTCGGGGGACGCCCCCCTGCCGCCGGAAGCGCTGGAGAGGCTGAAGGCCGACGGGAAATGCACCGAGCTGGGACGCTCCCTGCGCGCCGTCGTGAACCGGCTCAAGGGCCAGCCGGTTGCCGCCCTGATTCCTGTGACCGACGGAGGATCTAACAAGGACGAGGACCCGATCCTCGTCGCGGGCGACATTGGCGTCCCGATCTACCCGATAGGCATCGGTGCTCCGGATGCGCGGGATATTCAGGTCGTTTACATGTTCGCCGAGGATGTGATGTTCGTGGAAGACAGCGCCCCGGTGTATGTGCGTCTGAGACACAGGGGATACGGCGGCGAAACGGTCAGCCTGGTTGTGAAGAGGGATGGCGAGACCATCCAGGAGCGGCGGATACGGCTCAGCGAAGTTTCTCCGGAGGAGACGGTCGAGGTGAGAATATCTCAGAAGGAGAAGGGAACGTTCGAGTTCCGGGCCGAGGTGCCCGCGAGGCCGGACGAGATCAATGCCGATAACAACTGGAAGTCCCAGAAGATCCGCGTCACCGACGAGAAGCTGCGCGTGCTCATGGTGGAGGGCGATCCGGGATGGGAGTTCCGCTTCATGAAGGCGGCGCTTATGCGCGACAGGAAGCGCATGGACGTCAAGGTCATCCAGCGGTCAGCGGATCCCGACCTGGCCGGCAGGCCGGGATCTGAATACCTCCCCAATCGCGGCATCCCTCCGCGCGAACAGCTCTTCAAGTTCGACGTCATCGTCATCGGCAACGTCAAGTCGGACTTCTTCACGAAGAAGGATATGGAGAACATCGTCAGGTTCGTCCAGGAGGAGGGCGGGGCGGTCTGGATCGTGGCCGGCCCGAACCACATGCCTGACGGATACAAGGACACGGAGATCGAGCGGCTGATCCCGG
>JAOACM010000595.1 GCA_026417845.1 Planctomycetota bacterium
CCAGCCTGGATTGCCAGGTCCGCACTGGGCGGCCCGGGTACGCTCGTCAATCAGCGCCTGCAGCCTCGCGGCCGCCTCTTCGCCAAGCTTCGCTCTCTTTTCCCTGTCCAGCAGGGCTTTCTCGATGAATATCCTGGCCTCGCACTCCTGAACGCCCTCCACGATCATCTCCCATCGCACCGTGGAAACGGCCCCGTCGGGTCCGGGCGCGAGCAGGCATGTCTTCACGCTCAGTTGCGCCCAGCTGCTTTCCGGATATCGGCTGGCCAGCGTGCCGGCCGGCCTGCCGGTCTTGTCCTTCAACACCGGCCAGAAGTCCGCACCGTTCCGGCCGAAACCGACCTGGTTGCCGGCGATGTTGTTTTCCGCCAGCATGCGGTGTTCGATCAGATTGTGCGCGAACACCATGTCGCGGTTGTATTGGGCAAAGGCCTGTCCTTTTGGCTTGTTGGGATGCCCGTCGCGCCGCCATCCGTACATGCGTCTCTCGTCCGGATCCGGCGCGTAGGCCGCCTGCCATACCGTCGTAGCGTAGCCGACCGGCACGTCGTGAATGGCGTGAACGAAAGCGTGGCTCTGACACACCCACTTGGCTTCCGGGATCAGCCTCCGCCACAATTCCACCTGCGTCCTGCTCGGCCTCACGTCGCCGGCTATGCCGACCATCATGGACCCTTCCAGACCCCGTCGCTTCATGCGCTCGCGAAGCCCGTCGGCGACCGGCCTGAAGAACGCCTCGGCCTCCGCATCCATGTATGTTGGACCTTCCAGCGTCGTAACGGTCCCGGTTTTCGGGTCCAGCAGGCTGACCGGCACCGGCCTGATCTTCCTGCGGTCCACGGACTCGTCCCTGACGTTGAAGTACCCTCCGCCGAGCCAGCCCTCCCAGATGTAGAAACACACCACCTCCGGCTTCCCCAGATACTTCTGCGCAATATCGAGGTATTTATCCATGACCGTAAAGTCGCCCTTGTAACTCCCATCCTCCTGCTTCACCCATCGCACCATGCTCTCGGAGTTGCCGAAGTGCGTCCGGCAGATGAGCGGGATGTATACGGTTTTGTTCCCCACCCGCGCCAGTTGCCTGTACGTCTTCTCGACCAGTTCCCAGTGCCGGTCAGACCACAGCGGGACCTCGTATTGAAGCGCGACCGACTCCGGAGACTGGATAAGGTCCACGAAGGTCACATAGTCCTTCGGCGCCGGCAGCGTCCAGTCGGCAACGGTAAGGACGATCGGCATAGCGACATCCTCCCGGCCTTCGGCGCCGATCGTCAGCGTTCCCGTGTACTCCCCTGCCGCCGCGTCGGCCGGGATATTGACCGTCACCCAGATCGGCTGAACCGCGCCGTCCGGCTTGATGCCCTGCCGCTTTGCGTACACGGGCACCTCCGCCGGCGGGGTTTCTTCGAGCGCGTCGAACCGGCTGACCTCGCCTGTTCCGTAGCGTATGCCCGCCCCGACCTCCGCGCCGCCGGGTTTCGCATAGCGCACCTGCACGTTCTCTGCGGCGATCCTGCCCGTTCCGCCCTTCAGCGTCAGGTCCCCGACCCTTCCCTTCAATCCCCTGATGGGCGCGTCGCAGCCCGCGACCACCTGCCCGGAGAACGAGCCGTTCCGCGCGCCGCAGATGCGGACAGGGCGCAGCTCTTCGTTCGGGTCGCCGTAATCCATGTCGAATACCGCCATCGCCGTTCCGGCATTCCAGACCTGAAACCCACCGGGCCTGGCAGTGTTGCTCTTCACCGCGTCCGGCGAATCCGTCCGGAGATCTATCGAATCCAGACCGGCGTGGCTCCTGAACCCGGCCCACCATTCCTTCAGATTCAGCACGCCTTCCGCGAAGAGCGACCTGTGGATTTCTACCGCCAGCACGTTCGTCCCCTTGCGCAGGAGACCGGCGGGCACAGCGATTCCGTCCAGTCTGCGCAGACGCAGTTCGCAGCGATCCCTGAACTTCTGAGGCTCGCCAAAGCCCCACCGGATTATCGTCTTCCCGTCGGTTTGCACGTACGCCTCCAGCGGATAGGTATCGGCTGGCGTCTCCGGAGCGATCGCGCCCTCCGGCAGATGCGCACGCTTGATCTCCTTGCCGTTAAGGTAGATAACGATCCCGCCCCGGTAGCGGCAGGAAAGCGTAAGCGATCCGACCTTCGCCGGGTCCTCGACGCTAAACCTGCCGCGCAGGCTCAGCAGCGCGACCGCTTCGGCCGGCTGAAACCCGTAGCCTTCGTAGAACGGGCCGGGGGCCCGCCACCAGTCGCTGTCGTCGAAATCCGGTTGCATCCAGTCCGCCGGCGGCGGCGCCGAGACGGGTTTCACGCTTCTGCCGGGCGGAAAGAGGCGGACGGAGTTGCCTTCGACCATCGCCGGAACGCGGAGCATCTGGTGCACGCGCCAGAAACTGCGCGTATCCAGCACGACCGTTCCGCCGGCCGTGCGGATATCCGGGGCGGGGGAAGCCGGCTCCGCCGCAGGCACTGTCGCACACACGACCGT
>JAOACM010000596.1 GCA_026417845.1 Planctomycetota bacterium
CGGCCCCAACCGTTTGAGCTGCCGAAAAGGGCGCGCGGATGGTGGGAGAAACGGCCGGATTGCTGGGCGGGGTTGCAGGATTATGGCAGATATCGGCAGAGGCGAGCGGCCTGCCGCGAAGGCAGGAGGGGAGGGGATCGCCGGAGGACCCGAGGCCGGGAAAGGCCCGGTCCTTGCCGCGGGCGGCTTCCCCGCCACCGCGTCAGCGGACGGCGATCGCTCGACAGGTCCCGCGGCGGACGGAGACTGTCCCGCGCAGCCGTGCCGTCAGTCAAAACCCGGGACTGGAGACATACTTCCGCCGGAACGGGCAGCTGGTAGCCTTCCTGGGTCTTCTGGGCCCGCTGCCGTTCCCAGGCGGGACTTCCTCTGGACGGCCGCGCTCGCGTGGTCTGGCATCGCGCTGGCGGCGGCCGGGGCGATCACGGCGGCAGTCCGCTTCCTGTTCCCGCGCTTCTCCGGGAGGGGGAACAGGGAATTTTCCGCCGGAGACATATCCGATTCCGACATCGCTCCGGGAAGCGTTGTGGAAAAGCACGCGCGGGATCGCGGCGTCTTTCTTGTACGTCTGAGAGAAGACGGAGAAGACAAGCTGGTTGCCCTGTCGGCCGTATGCACCCATCTTGGATGCCGCGTTAGCTGGGTCAGCACGGAAGGGATATTCAGATGTCCCTGCCACGGGTCGGTTTTCCTGCCAGACGGTCGGAACGCGTCCGGCCCCGCTCCAAGGTCGCTGGAGCGGTTCGCGATATGTGTCGGTGCGGACGGCCGGATTATGGTTGATACGAGCCGGGTTTTCCGCGTCGAGACCGGCGGATGGAGGAGGCGGGAATCCTACGTGCCGATGTCCTGACGGCGGCGGGGGCGCTCTCCGGTTCGGTTTTCCCCGCCGCATTCGACACCGGACGTAATTGTTTGCCGTATTCAGGTTGCGGCTACCTGGAACCTGTCCAGAGACCTTTCTACGGATCAGGTCGGATGCTCTGGGAACCTTGGGCGCTCCAGGGGTTTTTCAGTGGCGCACCCGGAGGGGATAACAACGGTGCCGCAATAGGAGCTTATCCAGAAACCTCCGGCCGGCATCTCCCGGAACGCAGCTGGAAGCCGGGCGCCGGATGGGAAGTTTTTGGACGGGCTCCAGCAATGCGCCAGGCGGCATGCCAACTACACATGGGCGCGGCAAACAATTACCGCCCGGACAGAAGCCTGGGGCAGCGTTTTACGGAGCCGTGCCGGTATGGCCCGTTACCACGTATTGTTTCTGACCGGTTCGGCGGCGCTTCTGGCGCTCTGCGGTTACCTCATGATGGAGGAGCGCGAGAGGACCCGGCTGGCCCGCGAGATAGACGGGATACTTAAGGGGCTGGAAGCCGCGCGCGCCGGCGGTATGGGGGCAGCGGAGGGGCACCCGGCTTCCGCCACCGGACTGGTGCCCGGCCCCGGTCCCGTATCGGCAGGCGACATGCCGCTCGATCTCGGGGCAACCCTGGCACCCCGCGAGGACAGGTGCGTTTTATGCCATGTGACAATAGCCGATCCCCGCTATGCCGACCTCGACCTGTTGTGCGACGGGCGCCTGCTCACGGCGGCGCTGAAGGAGCCGAAGGACCTGTCCAAAAACGTCGAGCGCGGAGCCGACGGCTCGAGGCCGCTTCCTTCCCCATCCAGGGAGGGTGGAACAGGTTCGAAGGACGGGACGCGCGAAAGGGGTGGAAGATTCGCCGGAGACGGGAGCGCGGGAGAACTGGGAGAATCGGCTGCCGTCCGGGAGCCAGCCGGAAGGGGAGAGGCCCGGGCCGCTCCCGGAAAACCGTCGGATCCGCGAGGCGGAACCGCTGCCGGGAAGCCATCAGAAGTGACCGGGACGCGTGACGCGGACGAGGAACGATACATCCGCGAAAGGTACGGCGATCCTGTCGCGGTAATACGCAGGACGCGCGAGCTGGCGGCGACTTTCGGGGTCAGTCGCGCGCTGCCGCCTGCGGCGCGAGCACTGAAGGCACATCCGAGGCTCGACCTCTACGTCGGCCCCGATTCGCCGCATCCGCTAGCCGACTACGGCTGCACGATATGCCACGGCGGAATGGGGATCGGAACCTCGTTCCGGAGCGCCGCGCATTCGCCGGGAGACGCAGCGACGCGGAAGCGATGGGAGGCGGAGTACGGGTGGTCGCCCGTGGAAAGCTGGCTCCGCCCTATGCTCCCGGTCCGCTACGTGGAAGCTTCCTGCGCAAAATGCCACTACGGGACGGACCGGGTGCGCGGCGCCCCGACGCTTTCTCGGGGACTGGATCTCGCATCGGAGCTCGGATGCTGCAACTGCCACCCGTTCGGCGTATCCTCACCATTCGAATGGGTCGGCCGCGTCGGCTGGGACCTCCGCCGCGTCAGCACAAAGACTGCACCGGGCTGGACGGTGGATTTCCTGATGGACCCGACTGCCTTCCGCCCGGCATCCAGGATGACCCGGTTCTTCGGCATCGGG
>JAOACM010000597.1 GCA_026417845.1 Planctomycetota bacterium
GTGCGGCGCCGCGCGCGATTGCGGGATGGACGTGCTGATGCACTCCTGCGGTTACAACTGGGCCATCCTCGACGACCTCGCCGACGCCGGCGTTAACGCACTCCAGTTCGACCAGCCGGCGCTGTACGGCCTGGAGCGGCTGGCGGAGAAATTCCGCGCCCGCCGCCTGTGTCTCTATTCGCCGGTGGACATCCAGAAGGTCCTTCCGACAGGAGACCGGGGGAGGATCGAAGCCGAGGCGCGGCGAATGGTGGAGCTGTTCCGCGGCGGGTTCATCGCCAAGAACTACGGAGACCTGCACGGGATAGGCGTACATCCGGAATGGGACCGGTGGGCCTACGAGGCTTTCATTGAAGCCGGATGTCCGCCGGGGACGTTGAGTTGATCCGGCGGCCGCGACCGGAGCCGCGATGGCAAACCGCATATCCCGGCCGGAAGCCGGTTGCGATGTCTCCGGACAATAGGGAGATTTGCGTGGGCGGTGAGGCGGCTTACCCCAGCCCTCCGGAGTGAACGCGCTCACGTGGAGTTGCATTTTTCGCGATTTTTACCCAAGTGCCTTTTAAGAGAGCGCCGGAGGCAAAACCTGCGCGTATTCCCCCGCGCCAGTTCGTCGCAACCTCTCTGATAGCCTCCCCCGCAGAACAACAGCGCAACCGGCTCCCCGGCCGGCGGGGCCCTGGAATCCATCCGGAAACTCCCGCGACGCCCGGGGCTTACGCGGCGTCCAGCCCGATCCGTGCGGAGGTTCCTGGATAGGCCCTTAATGCATCCGTGGCCTTCGCGTTCGGGCCTGCGTGATGCAGGCGATCAGCGGACGGCATCCCGCGAGGTGTACCATTCGTCGTAGTCGGGCACGAAGTATCTCGGCCGGCGCTTGGCGTATTCCCTTGTGCTGAACAGGACTTCGTATTCCGGTCGGCCGGCCCGAGCGGCAAGTTCGCGATATATCTCGAGGCATTCTTCCCTGCTGCCGGCGTGCACCATCGTGTAAATCGAATATGGCCATTCGGGCCGGGACTGTCTGGCGTAGCAGTGCGTGACCCTTGGATCGGCGGCCAGCAGCATCCCTGTGTGTTCGATATCCCGCCCGGGCACCTTCCATATCCCCATACCGTTCGCCCTGTATCCGGCCCGCCTGTGCGCCAGCACCGCCGCAAGGCGCCGCATCCGCCCCGATGCGGCCAGCGTCTTGATTACCGCCAGCAGCTCCTCCTCCCCGATGTCCAGCCGCCGCGCGATCGGCAGGAACGGCCGCTCCGCCGGCGGGATGTGTTCCTGTATCTCGCGCACTACGGATACCTCGAGATCCGAAAGAGGCGGGAGAGGGCCGGATTCCCCCAGGCGGAATGCGCCCGAGGGTGGCCTGGGTCGGGATTGCCGGGCTGAATCCTCCGGCCATCCGCCCTCTGCCAGCGGCAGCTTCACCTCTATCTTGAACGCCTTCACTACCGGCAGGATGTAATATTTTTCGATTCCTGCCTCTCCAGCCAGCGTCCTGACCGTACCGTCAAGCGAGTGGCCCGGAGGTACGGCAACCGTAAACCACAGGTTTACCCTGTGCGCCCTGGCATAGTTGTGACTCACGCCGGGATATTCGGATACTTTCGCGGCCGCCCCGTCCATAAGCTCTTCGGGAACGATGCCGGCCACAAGCGCGGTCGAATAGCCGAGAGCCTGGCCGTGGAATATCCCGGATATACTGCGTATAAGCCCCGACTCGCACAGCCGGGCCGCGCCCCGCACCGCCTCGCCCTCAGGTACGCCCAGCTCTGCCGCGACAGCGGCATACGGCCGCGGGACGATCGGCAACCCGTCCTGAAGGACGGAGCATATCCGTATGTAGAACTCGCCGATGCAGGGCCCGCGATCCATTCACCGGTCTCCTTCAGCGGCCGCTTTCCGTTAGGGCCGGGGGCCGTTTGTAACTGTGGCCGGTCACCCGTGCAAGGGCCGCGGACGAAGGACTCTGTGCCGGATGCGGGACCTTAGTGCCTGTCCCAAAACTTCCTGCCGGGCAGTGAGGACGCTGTACGTATAGGCTGAGCGATGGAGGTTTTCGGATAGGCACTTATTGGAGCGGGCTAGTGCCACATTGGGTTACGCATCCTGGCGATCCCCGACGCTTCACTTGCACTTGGCGGCCCTCTCCTGACGCATATTATGGTCCGGGTGTTCGCGAATCCGAGTCGGTCTATGACGATGTCGGGCACGAATAAGAGGCTATCCAGAAACTCCTGCGGCGGCCAGGGGCTTCCGCAGCGGAGTACCGGATCCGGCCGGAGGTTTTTTGGATAAGCTCTTAAGCGCGATGGCATTCACGCGCCGGTTGTCCGCTGGACGGATGGGGCCGGCGTTTGAGTTTTCTGGCCGGCCGCTGGGTACCGGCTGCTTCAGCCGGCCGGACACTGTCGAAGGCGGGAAGAAACGGTCGAACGGAGAAGGGATGGACGATGGGTTACGAAC
>JAOACM010000598.1 GCA_026417845.1 Planctomycetota bacterium
GGATATGACATGATGCCCGCCGGTCAGGTTCCTTCCCCCCGACCGTCCCCGGGGGGAACAGCCGCCGGAAAATCGCAGGATCCCGGCGGCGGGCTGGAAGGGATCGCAGGCGCCGGGAGACCCGTCGCGATCCTGGCGCCGTATGCTGCCTGGAGCACGCGCAACTGGCCGCTCCACCGCTGGGTAGGGCTGGAGGACATGCTGATCGCCTCCGGGTTCGCAACCGTCATCCTGGACGCCCCCGGCGACGGCAGGCGCATCGCCATGTTCCGTGGCGCGAGATACTGGGGCCAGAAGCCCGGACGGGTTGCGGCGCTTATCGAGGGCGCGGACATCGTCATCGGGAACGATTCCGGCATATGCCACCTGGCCGGAGTCCTCGGGGTTCCGGCCCTGGCGATCTGCGGCCCGACGGGCGGAGAGGCGATATTCGGCTGGTACCGCTGCGTCCGGCCCATACAGGCGCCCGCGGCCTGCTCCCCCTGCTGGTGGCTCTCCGCGCGCGGCCACAGGCGCGCCTGCGCCCACGGCTGCGACGCCCTCTGGTCGGTCCGCCCCGGAGATGTCCTTGCGGCGGCTCTCGCCGTCGTCCGCCCGGCGGCCTCCGCCGGAGCGCGCGCAGACGGGAATAGCCTGCCCGGAAACTCCTCCTGCAGTCAGGACCCGCGCAGCCCTGTGCAGGATCCGGCCACCGGTTCTGGAACAGACCCCGGGATGGAGACTGACGCGGCTGCCTGACCGCCCGCGAACGGTAAGACAGGAGCCGATGCAGCCGCCTGACTGTGCGCGAACGGTAAGACAGGAGCCGACGCGGCCGCCTTCCCTGCAGACCGGCGGCGCAGCCGGTTCACGGGCGGCTGATCAGGAAACTTTCGCCTCGCGGACCAGCGCCGCGAAGAAATCGGCGCCGTCGGCCGGCCTGTCGAGGCCCTCGCGCGTCCATCGCGGGTGCTGCCACGGCAGCACATGCCGCTCCGGATGCGGCATCAGTCCGAGGACGCGGCCGGTGGCGTCGCAGATGCCGGCTATGTGGTTCATGCTGCCGTTGGGATCGAACGGGTATTCCGGGTCAGGCTCTCCCCCGGGGCCGACATAGCGGAACGTCACCAGCCGGTCGGATTCGATCCTGTCCAGCGCGGCGCGATCTCTGGCGACGAACCTGCCTTCTCCGTGCGCCACGGGGAAGGCTACGATGCGGCCGGCAAGCGGTTTCAGGAAAGCGGCGCGGCAATCCTCTACGCGCAGGCATACCCACCTGTCTTCGAAACGGCCGCTCCCGTTGAACGTCAGCGTGGCAGCCTCGCCCGGCCCGCCGTATTCCGGCCCGGGCAGGAAACCGGACTTTACAAGTATCTGGAAGCCGTTGCAGATGCCGACTACAAGCCCACCCCTCCCGACGAACGCGCGCAACGGCTCATGGAGCCTGGCGATAAGCTTGACCGCGAACACCTTGCCCGCCGCCACGTCGTCGCCGTAGGTAAAACCGCCGGGCAGGACCAGTATGCCGAACGATCCGAGCATCGCCGGCGACTCGGACAGCCGCGACAGGTGCACGAGCTCGCACGCCGCCCCCGCCCGCTCCAGCGCGAAGACGGTCTCCCCGTCGCAGTTCGTCCCCGGCCCCCTCAGCACGCACGCCCGGACAGGCATCCTTCTCCTCCGAAAGGCCCGGAACCCGTGACCCGGAGCGCTTGCGATCGAAGCCCCGCGGGTCCGGCGTCTGACGCCCCCAGTCTCCGATTCTCCCGCCTCCGGTCGGCCGCTGCCCGGCGCTTCGGGCCTGGCGCCGCCATGCGCACGGCGTTCCGGGTCAGGCACCGCTCTCCCGCCGCCGCGTTCAGCCGCGCAGCGTCCCCTGCCAGGCCGCCTTCAGATCTGCCAGCTTCAGCGACACGATCGTCCCGCCGCCGCCTTCGTGTCCTCCGGCGAGTATCCGCAGCGAATCGCCGCCGGTCACCCTGCCGATCCTGGCGAACGGTACAGGCGCTCCGGCCTTCGATTCCTCCCTCTTTCCGTTCCCGGCATCCGGCCCCGTCCCGCCGGTGTTTCCCCTTCCGGCGCCTCCGTTCCGTCCGACGCCCTCCCCGCCCGGCCCGCCGCGGCGGAACAGCGCCTCGATCGCCCCGGCGTGCTCCGGCGCGACCTCCAGCAGAAACCTCGTCGGCGACTCGGCAAACAGCCTGCCGGCGGCCGTCACCTCCCCATCGCACGGGACCGCGCCGGCCCATATTTCGGCGCCGAGCATCCCTGCAAAAGCCATCTCGGCCGCGGCCACCGCCATCCCGCCCTCGGATAGATCGTGGCAGGCCCGCACCAGTCCGCTGGAAATCGCCCCCGCCACGGCCCGGACGATCCCCGGTGCGGCCGCAAGGTCCACGCGGGGGACCAGCCCGTCGCTGTCTCTTATACACATCT
>JAOACM010000599.1 GCA_026417845.1 Planctomycetota bacterium
GGAGATGTGTATAAGAGACAGCAGCTTTTCCGCCAGACGATCGCCGCCAGGGATCACGAAGTCCGTCCGGGCCATCGGACGTGCCGGGCGGTCATCTCCGGGCGGCGCGCTCGCGTCTGCCCGCGGCCTCGGCGAATCTCCGTATAAGATGCACCTTCTCTTCGGCGAACGCCGCGACCGCCTCGTGCCTGTGGTATGGGAAGACCCGTATTTCCCTGCGACATTTCAGACGGTTGTACGCGGCGAAGATGGTGGAAGGAGGACAGACATCGTCCCAGAGCCCGACGGTCACGATCGTCCGGCATCGCACCATCGGGGCCAGATTCATCACGTCGCAATATGCGAGCGTTCGCATCGCCTTGTCCTCGCGGTCGGGATATTTTTTGAAATATTCAGCCAGCTCCAGGAACGGACCCGCGCCGCATATCCTTATCGCCCGTTCGAAGTGACAGAGGAACGGCATCTCGGCGATGGCCAGCGCGGCGCGGTCGCCGGCGAGCGCGGCGACGGCGAGCGTCAGTCCGCCGCCCTGAGACATGCCCGTCAGCACCACGCGGGACTCATCAACCTCCGGCCTGTGCCGCAGCGCGTCGAGCGCGCGCAGACAATCCAGGTAGACCCTGCGGAAGTAATATTGCCCGGGGTCCATAATCCCCATGGTCATCCAGCCCATCTGGTGGCCGCCGTCGTACGGCCCCGGGTCGCCCGCGTCTCCCGACTGGCCGCGGGTATCCACGGCGAGCACGCAGAAGCCCTGGAGCGCGAAGTGGAGATACTGGTGAGGCAACCCCTTGTTGCCGCTGTAACCGTGGTAAAAGACCACGCACGGACAGGGATCGCCCAGCGCGCCGGGCTTTTTCGGTGCGAGGAACCAGCAGCTGATCGCCGCACCCTGGAACCCCCGGTAGCGCGCCTCATAAACAGCCGCCTCTCTGACCGGATAGCCCCTTATCGGGTGGAACTCGGGTTCTACCGGCTCCGCGGCCGATTCCCTGACGGCCTTTTTCCAGAACGCTTCGAAATCTGCCGGCCTGGTCAAAGGCGGCCTGTATCTCCTGAGCTGCTCCAGCGGCATGTCGAAGACAGGCATCTGGCTGTTCCCCCATTTGTCGAAACGCACCCTTCGCAGCGGCATCCCGGCGGCCGAAACTTCCGCACGTTAGCCTGCGGGTCCGCCATCCCTGCTCGCCGGGGCGTCCGTCGAGCGTCCGCCTATCCGGCATCCCGAAGGACCCGCCGTCCCTGCGAGCCGGGGCCTCCGGCGCGCACCGCCATCCCTGTCAACAGGAAGGTCAAGCTTCGCAGATGATCTCAGGCGCCTCATCTGTCTGCCACTCCCACCTGCCGGGATGTCCAAGTATGACGAAGCTACCCCCATTACATCGCGAAGCCCTTGTTTCCGCAAGGAGATCACTTCGGAGAACCTAACCGGCAGATGTCCCGACCGCCGGCGGTTTTTTCGTCCTTATGGAGCCGGTCGCGCTGCTGGTTCGGAGGATCGGTTGTCAGAGAGGACGCGACGAGCGTTTGCGAGGCACGGCGTGCGCAGGCCTACCTCCGGCGAAGCCGGTGGCGCTGTTGGCCCGCGGGGGAGGTTGTCAGAGAGATGCAACGAACGGTTGGGGCGGGGTGCGCGCAGATTTACCTCAGGCGCTCTCTGAGAAGCGCTTGAGATAAAAATCGCGAAAATGCTATCCGGCAAATGCGGGTTCTCTCTGAATAATAGCTGGGGCCAGTCCCCCAGCCGCCCGAGCAAATCCCCTTCCGTAGGGAGACAACGCAACTGGCTCGTCCCTACGCTTGCGTTCGCCGGGGGGAAGGGAATATATTGCACAATGTGAAGCCAGCGTGGGGGCTGGCGTCGGATTGGGTAACACGGCGGAATCCGTCGGAGCGGCAGGCATCATGGGAATTCCGATACCAGAGATGGACGTGAAGTTCGCGCGCATGGCTGCGCAGCTCGGCCTCGTTACAGCCGACCGAATCAGGGAATCGCTGGAACTCTATCGCAAGTACCAGGCGGCCGGCGGGGAGGTCCCTTCGATTCCGAGGATAATGGTGGCGAAGGGATACATTCCCAGGGACAAGGCGGTCGAGATCCTGCGGCGGATAGAGCAAGGATCCGGGACGATGGTATCCGTACCGACAGCATCCGCCCCTGTCGGAGGGGGTGCCGTCCCGGACGCCAGGCTGGCGGCTACGCCTCAGGCCCAGCCGGCGATGCCGGTTCACGCAGTGCCGTTGCCTTCTCCTTACGCTGGTTCCGGTTCGCCGCCTGGCGCCGGCGCTCTCCCCGCCAGTCCCATTCATGTCCCTCCTCCGGCCCAACCCTCCAGCCCGGCTGCGGTTCCTCCTTACGGACCAGCGAGTGTCCCGGTCAGCCGCCCGGTCGCGCAGCCCGCCAACGCATCGCCCGTATCCCAATCTGCTCCAGTTGTACCCCTGTCTCTTATACACA